>NZ_CALFIG010000080.1 GCF_937876455.1 uncultured Flavobacterium sp. | reverse complement strand
CGCATCTGGCAAACAACCCAGAGGCAAAAGAAAAGGGACAAACAAATGCGTTAGCATGTTTGTCCCTTTCTGCGGAGAGAGAGGGATTCGAACCCCCGGACCTGTAACAGTCAACAGTTTTCAAGACTGCCGCAATCGACCACTCTGCCATCTCTCCGCGGCAAATGTAGGAACTGAATGCGAAATATGCAAAAAAAAGGGGGTTTAATTCTAATCAAACAAAAGACTTAATTAATTGACTACCATGTATCTTTACAAAAAAGGACTAATTGAAAGAACTATCGGCGCTAAACGTTTTTTTCTGGAAGTATAGGTTTAGGTTTTTTACCGGCATCCTTTTGGTTATTGCAACCAATTACTTGGCTGTACTTACCCCTCAAATTACGGGTTATGTTGTCTCCTTAGTACAAGCTAAATTGCCTGGTGGCCAACCAATGGCAAATGTGCAAGGAGATTTCATTGTAAGATTACTTGCTGGTTTAAGTGAACATTTCAATTTTAGCTTCTCATGGCTAATCACTTTCTGTAGCGTCACTATTCTTGTATTGGCTATAATTAGAAGTGTGTTTATGTTCTTTATGCGACAAACAATAATTGTAATGAGCCGTCATATAGAATTCGACCAAAAGAACCAGGTATATACGCATTACCAAAAATTAGACACGGAATTTTATAAAACACATAGTACCGGTGATTTAATGAATCGTATCACTGAGGATGTAAGTAAAGTAAGAATGTACACAGGGCCTTCGTTAATGTATCTAATAAACCTTGTTTCATTAATTGGATTTTGTTTGTTTAATATGTTCACTAAAGATGTTCGCTTAAGTTTATATGTATTAGCACCGCTTCCTATTTTAGCACTGACTATTTATTTTGTAAACAGTATTATCAATAAAAAGAGTGAACATATTCAAGGTCAATTATCAGATTTAACAACAAATGCTCAAGAATCCTATTCAGGAATTAGAGTTATTAAATCTTTTGTACAAGAGAAAGCGATGCTCGGTTTTTTTAAAAAGAATAGTGAATTGTATCGTAAAAATGCAGTGAGTTTATCAAAAGTAGAAGCATTTTATACGCCTACTATGT
>NZ_CALFIG010000079.1 GCF_937876455.1 uncultured Flavobacterium sp. | reverse complement strand
TTTCCCTACACGACGCTCTTCCGATCTTAGAAACGAAAACATTGTCTGTAGTTTTAAAAAAGGGCAAAAAAAGGTTTTAAAACGAAATGGCAAAGCCTATGATAAATTTTCAGAGCACATAGGATTAATACCCGTTGTAATTATTTCTCCTAGCGATGTTGATTTAATTGTTGAAGGAAGCGAAATAAGAAGAAAGTTTATTGACAATGTTATTTCTACATCAGACACCATTTATTTGCAACACCTTATTACATATCAAAAAACCGTTGCACAAAGAAATGCATTGTTAAAGTATTTTGCTTTAAACCAAACTTTTGACGCAGACAATTTAGGTATTTACAACGAGCAAATTTCACATTTTGGACAGCTCATTTTTGAAAAAAGACATTCCTTTTTACAACAATTTGTTCCAATTTTTCAACATTATTACGAAATTATCTCTGAAAATGCAGAACAAGTTACAATTGCTTATGAAAGTCAACTACACGACGCTCCATTAAAAGAACTTTTAGAAACACATCTTCAACGAGATAGAATAGCACAATATAGTACATGTGGTATTCACAAAGATGATTTGCGTTTCGAAATTAATACGTATCCTATTCGAAAATTTGGTTCGCAAGGCCAACAAAAATCATTTTTAATTGCATTGAAACTAGCTCAATTCGAATTTGTAAAAAATCAAAGCAAAACCTTGCCTATTTTATTATTTGATGATATTTTTGATAAATTAGACGCCTATAGAGTACAGCAAATTGTAAACATGGTTAATGAAGATGTGTTTGGTCAAATTTTTATTTCTGACACACATCCTGAACGAACCGAAGAAATTATAAAACAGACACATAAAAGTTATAAAATATTTACTATTTAAAAAATGAAAAACGTAAAATCAATTATCGCAACAGCAATTATTATCTTATCAATAAGCTGTTCAAATAGTCAAAATTTCAAAAGTGTAGACGTGGCAGAATTTAAATCTACCTTAGAAAAAACAAACAATGCACAGCTAATCGACGTGCGAACAGCAGGAGAATATAGTGGTGGACACATCGATAATTCAAAAAACATCGACTGGAATGGCAATGATTTCGAAACACAAGTAGCTTCATTAGACAAAACAAAACCTGTTCTTGTTTATTGCCTAAGTGGCGGAAGAAGTAAAAGAGCAGCGGCTAAACTTAACGAATTAGGATTCAAAGAAGTAATTGAATTAAATGGTGGTTATTTAGCTTGGGAAAAAGCAAACCCAAAAACCAATGCAGTTTGGTTTGGAATGACCCAAGAAGAGTACGCTAAATTAGTTACTTCCGACAAAACGGTTGTTATCGATTTTTATGCCGAATGGTGTGCGCCATGTAAAAAAATGGCTCCTTATCTAGAAAAAATGAATGCTGAATTAGCAGGAAAAGTTATTATTCATCGCATTGATGCAGATAAAAACAAATCCCTATTCAATACGTTAGGCTATCAAGGCTTACCTGTACTATTGGTTTATAAAAACGGAAAAGAAACCTTCAAAAAAAATGAATTTGTAAGCGAAGAAGAATTGAGAAAAGCACTTTAATAAAATTAGTAGTTTTTACTTTTTACCCTATCTAAACAATGAAAATCATACAAAATCAATCCTTAAAAAAGTATAATACTTTTGGCATTGAAGCCACAGCAAAAGAATTTGTAGCCATTCAAAACGAAGCGGAGTTGGCAACTGTTTTAAACAAAAATCAACAGAAAAAATTATTTGTATTAGCTGGTGGAAGCAATATGCTCTTGACAAAAAACATTGACGCACTGGTCATTCACATCAACAACAAAGGCATTGAAATTATTGAAGAAAGCGAAGAATATGTTTGGGTAAAAGGACAAGCGGGAGAAGTTTGGCATGAATTTGTAGTATGGTGCATAAATCATAACTATGGTGGTATAGAAAATTTATCTCTAATTCCAGGAAACGTAGGGGCAACACCTGTACAAAACATTGGGGCGTATGGTGTAGAAATTAAAGACACATTTGTTTCCTGTGATGCGATGGAAATTGCTACCCAAAAAATGCGCACTTTTACTAAAGAAGAGTGCCAATTTGGCTACCGAGAAAGTATTTTTAAAGGCGAATTAAAAAACCAATACATTATTTTATCGGTTACTTTCAAATTGACTAAGAAAAACCACAAAACGAATACTTCTTATGGAGCAATTGATACTGAGTTAGAAAAATTAGCAATAACACATCCAAGTATCAGAGATATTAGCAATGCTGTAATTGCGATTAGACAAAGTAAACTACCCGACCCAAAAGAATTAGGTAATAGTGGTAGTTTCTTTAAAAATCCAGTAGTACACATTGAAGTTTACCAACATGCAAAAACGAAGTATCCAGATATGCCACACTACCCTGTCTCAGAGACAACTGTTAAGGTTCCTGCAGGCTGGCTAATTGAACAAGCTGGCTTTAAAGGCAAACGCTTTGGCGATGCAGGTATTCATGCTAAACAAGCGTTAGTTTTAGTAAATTATGGAAACGCAACTGGAAGTGAAATTTGGGCTCTAGCACAAAACATTCAACAAACAGTAAAAGAAAAATTTGGTATTGAAATTGAAGCTGAAGTTAATGTGATTTAACTTTAAAACTTGAAAACTTGAAAACTTGAAAACTTGAAACTCAAAACTTGAAACTTAGCTAAAATTAAAGTACATTTGCACAACTTTTAGTAAGGAATATGGAAACGATATTAAGCATACTTTTTATAGCATTTATAGTTTTTTTTAGCATTCAATTTTGTTACTATGGCTTTGTCTTTAGTCGGTTTGCATTTGCTAAACCTCAAGCAGGCACACCAAAAAAAATTCCTGTTTCAGTTATTATTTGGGCAAAAAATGAATGTGAAAATTTAAAAGCACTACTGCCTATTTTACTTTCTCAAAACTATCCCCATTTTGAATTAGTTGTGATTGATGACGATTCAAGTGATGATTCACTGGACCTATTAGAAGCTTATGAAAAACAATACGCCTTCATTAAGTTGGTTAAAGTTAAAAATAACGAAGCTTTTTGGGGAAATAAAAAATATGCCTTAACATTAGGGATTAAAGCCGCTAAATACGAATATTTACTTTTTACAGACGCTAGTTGCAGACCCGAAAATGAAAATTGGATCGAAGATATGACAGCACACTTTACTGTAAAAAAAACAATTGTATTAGGCTATAGTTCCTATTATAAAATCAAAGGTTCGTTTTTAAATAAATTAATTCGTTTTGATGGCGCTTTAGCTGCTATTCAATATTTTTCATGGGCTAAAATAAATAAACCATATAAAGGAATTGGCAAAAATTTAGCTTATAAAAAAAGTGAATTTTTCAATGTAAGAGGATTCATGGACCACATAAAAATTAGAACAGGTGATGACGACCTGTTTATCAATCAAGCTTCAACAGCAGAAAATACAACTATAAACACCACTAGTTTTACCTATTCAGATAGCAGAACAAGTTATTCGTCTTGGCTGCAGTTAAAGAAAGACCAGATTACATCTGCAAAATATTACAAAGGATTTGACCAATTTCAATTGGCTACACATTTCATCTCCCAGTTCTTTTTTATATGTTTAGCCATTGTATTACTTGCTTTTCAATACAATTGGATTGTAGTAACCATTTTATTGAGTTTCAGGTATATTTTTAACTGGATTGTAATTGGGTATGGTGCTTCAAAATTAAAAGAAAAAGACATTATTTTTGGGTATCCCCTATTTGAATTTATAGTTTTATTTACACATATTCGAATTGCCATTGCAAGTTTATTTTCAAAAAAAACAAATTGGAATTAAAACAAGAACATATTAGCGCTTTTATTCAAAAAGCAAAACAAGGCGATCAAGTTGCCTTTACCTTCTTGTTAGACCATTATTGGAATGAAGTCTATGGCTATATGCTTAAACGAACTGAAAACGAAACCGATACAGAGGATATTGTTATAGAAACGTTTGCCAAAGCATTTGACAAAATACAAACATATAATCCTGATTTTGGTTTTAATACATGGCTAATTGCTATTGCCAAAAACGTACATATTGATTTACTTAGAAAGAAGAAAACATCGCTATTTATTGACAATTCAGAGGCAAATGATCGATATGCATATGCTATAGCGGACGAAACACCTTCTGCTGAAGATATTATCATTACAGAACAAAATCTATCTCAATTACTTCAACACATTAAAGAATTAAAGCCTGCGTATCAAGAAGTTATTCAACTTAGATATTTCCAAGAAATGAGTTACCAAGAAATGGCAAATCACATTGATGAGCCACTGAATAACATCAAAATTAAACTTCTGAGAGCTAAAAAATTATTAGCAGAAATCATCTATACTAAGAAATAAAAATTTATTTTTCACATTAAATTTAACTTTTTATTACATTTTGGCACGATAATTTCATAAGGTATTGTATTATTCTTAATCATTAACCTTAAACCATATTATTATGTCAAATTTCAACGTAGAAAAAAACAGTTGGCTAGAAGTTGTTTTTGAAGGAAAAAACAAAGCCTATGGAGCGTATCAATTAAGACAAGAAAATGATCGCACTACACTTAAAGCATTATGCATAGCAGTCGTTTTAGTTGCAACAGGATTAGGATTAGTTTCTTTTTCGACTACTAAATATGAAGAACCAATTATTCATCCCTGTCCAAAATTAGAACCATCAGTAGTATTTGTGGAGCCTAACAAAATGAAACCTAAAACCGAAGAACAACATGGAGAAAGAAACACTAAAAAAAATACTAGACCCTCTATTCACGACACACCAAGAATCAGTGACATAGTAACCCCTAAGCCAGAAGCAATTCCAGGAAATGAACCATTTAATCCAAATGGCAGTGAAAATGGCAAAAAACCCGGAACTGAAGGCAATCCAATTACACTAAGCTCAACAATTAGTGGAGGAAATAGCGGAGGAGGCAGTATGAATATTGTTTCAGAAGCTGCATCGTTTCCTGGTGGCATTAATAAATTCAGAGAATATGTGGCTTCAAAGTTTAAAATTCCAAGCGATTTCAACAAAGAATATGTGTATATTGAATTATCTTTTATTATTGAAACTGACGGCAGTATTTCTTCTATAAAAATGCAAAATAATGGCGATGAAAAATTAGAAAAAGAAGCCATAAGAGTTTTACAATCTATGAAACAAAAATGGGAACCTGGAAAATCAAATGGAATTGCTGTTCGATCTTAAAAAATGCTACCTATAAAAATAATGGTAACCGAAATAGAAGACTAAATTTAGTAGTACTTACTATAAACCACAAAGTGAATTCATTTTGTGGTTTTTTTATGATTTGTTTTTTGAACGTTTTGTATCTTTGTCATTCATTATTACTATTTAGTATGGCGTCTGAAAATGTTTTTCCTCCGCAGCCTAAACCAAAATGGTTGCGAGTAAAATTACCTACGGGTCAAAAATATACCGAATTAAGAGGATTAGTTGACAAATATAAACTAAACACAATTTGTACATCTGGTAGTTGTCCAAATATGGGTGAATGTTGGGGAGAAGGCACAGCAACCTTTATGATTTTAGGAAATATTTGCACCCGCTCATGTGGCTTTTGTGGTGTAAAAACGGGGCGTCCCGAAGAAGTTGATTGGGAAGAGCCTGAAAAAGTAGCCCGTTCTATAAAAATAATGAACATTAAACATGCCGTAATCACGAGTGTAGATCGAGATGATTTAAAAGACATGGGGTCAATCATTTGGGCAGAAACAGTAAAAGCAATTAGACGAATGAATCCAACGACTACTTTGGAGACATTAATTCCTGATTTTCAAGGAAATGAAAAAATACTAAATCGCATTATTGAAGTGGCTCCCGAAGTAGTTTCTCACAATATGGAAACGGTAAAACGATTGACGCGTGAGGTTCGTATTCAAGCGAAATATGAAAGAAGTTTAGACGTATTACGCTATTTAAAAGACCAAGGTATTAATAGAACTAAGTCTGGCATAATGCTTGGTTTAGGTGAAACAGAAGAAGAGGTGATTGAAACCTTACATGACTTGTCCGCTGCAAAAGTAGATATTGTAACTATTGGTCAATATTTACAACCAAGTAAAAAACATTTACCTGTAAAAGAATTTATTACTCCCGAACAATTTGCAAAATATGAAGAAATAGGTAAAAAACTAGGCTTTAGACATGTAGAAAGTGGTGCTTTAGTTCGTTCTTCTTACCATGCTGAAAAACATATTCATTAATTTTAGTAAAAAGTAATTAGTGAGTAGCAAATTTATTTTGAAAACTATAACTTTTCAACTTGAAACCTGACCCGAGACAAAACCGAACGGAGCACAGCTAAATTAAAAAACATTGAAATCTGAAACAAAAATAAAAGTAGCCATTAATGGTTTTGGGAGAATTGGAAGAAATCTATTCAGATTACTTCTGAATCATCCAAACATAGAAATTGTTGCCATTAACGATATTGCTGACACAAAAACAATGAGTCATTTGCTTAAATATGACAGCATACATGGAGTCTTGCCTCATGACGTTTCATTTGACGAAAAAAATCTGCTTATTTCAAATCAAAAATTTGCGTTTTATCACGAAAAAGATATTTCAAACTTACCTTGGAAAACTTTACACATTGATGTTGTCATAGAGGCAACAGGAAAATTTAAAACGTATGAATTAGCGCAGCAGCATATTTTGGCAGGAGCCAAAAAAGTTATTTTATCAGCTCCTCCCGAAGATGAAGTGATTAAAACTGTTGTTTTAGGTGTAAACGAACATATTTTAGATGGTTCTGAAGGTATTATTTCTAATGCCAGTTGCACAACGAACAATGCAGCGCCTATGCTCAAAATTATTGACGAATTATGTGGTATAGAACAAGCTTACATTACTACTGTACATTCTTATACCACTGACCAAAGTTTACATGACCAACCACATAAAGACTTAAGGCGTGCAAGAGGCGCGGCACAATCTATTGTACCCACCACAACTGGAGCAGCTAAAGCTTTAACCAAAATATTTCCCAACCTTGAAGGTAAAATAGGAGGCTGTGGCATACGTGTTCCTGTACCAGACGGCTCGTTAACAGATATAACCTGCCATGTAAAAAACGAAGTCTCTATTGAAACCATTAATGCAGCATTTAAAAAAGCGACAACAACATCGTTAAAAGACATCATGGCTTATACCGAAGACCCTATTGTTTCTGTAGATATTATTGGCAATACACACTCCTGTGTTTTTGATTCGCAACTTACGTCTGTTATCGATAATTTAGTTAAAATTGTAGGTTGGTATGACAATGAAATTGGCTATTCCTCTCGCCTAATTGATTTAATCATTTTTATTTCTAAAAAATAATTGTACTTTTATTTTTTATTTTAATCTGTTTAGGCAAATTGACCTATGAGACAACTAGCTATTTTTATTTATTTACTTACTTTATTTTGCTATTCGCAAGAAAAGAAAGTTACACAAGATAGTATTGACTATTATTTAGAATTAGCTAATTATAGTGCTGAAGAGCAATTTCAAATTGACAAGGCAATTAAGTATACCCATAAAGCTGTTTCTTTTGCTAAGAAAACTAAAAATGAAAGTAAAAAAATAGATTCTTATTATTTTTTAGGAACCCTTTATTTAGAAAATAATAAACCTGAAGAAGCAATCGTTTATTTTATTAGATGTACTAATTATTTTCAAATTAAAAATATATCAAATTCAAAATTAGCCAAAACGTATTTTTCACTTGGTAAAAGTTATTTACTCAAAAACAATCAAAAATTAGCTAATTTATATTTCACTAAATCATTTGAAATTTATAATAATTTGCCGCTTTCAGATGCCTTTTTATTAGTGGAACTACAAAAAGGGTTAGTACTTAAAGCAAATAAAAAATTTGATGAAGCCATTACTGTTTTCAACACCATTGTTTCTCAAAATAATCAATTTGAAAACACAAAAGTGGAAGCTTTTTTTCAATTGGGAGAAGTTTACGCCATACAGAATGAAGATGAAAAAGCCTATACCGCCTTTCAAAATGCTTATGAGCTAGCCGAAAAAAATCCTAATTTTTTAATCAAAAATAAAATTCTTAAAAAATTAATTTTATTAAGTGAAAAGAACGGCGATTTTAAAAGTGCAAATCAATATTTAAGAAAAATAAATGATTTAAAAGAAAACAATAACTTCACTACTGATGAAAATTATCTTTTAAACAAAAAAGAATATGATAGCCAACTCGATTTAGTTGAAAAATTAGAAAACGAAAAACAAGACCAACTTAAATCTATGAAATTTTCAAAATTAATTAGTATTTTAAGTATTGCATTAATAGCGATTTTATCATTGCTGAGTTTCTCTTTATACAAAAACAATAAGATCCGAAATAATACATTCAAATTATTGGAAGACAAAAATAAAGAACTTACAAAAGAAAAAGAAAAAGCTGAACAAGCATCAAAAGCTAGAGCAGAATTTTTGTCTACCGTTAGTCATGAATTACGAACACCTCTTAATGCCATAAACGGCATAACCTATCTACTCTTGCAAGAAAAACCAAGAGCAAGTCAGTTAAATTATTTAAAATCTTTAGAGTTTTCGGGAAGCTATTTATTGAATTTCATTAACGATATTCTTGAAATTAACCGATTAGAATCAGATGTAGTACAAGTAGAAAAAATTGATTTTAATTTGAATGAATTAGTAATCAATATTAAACAATCATTTAATGAATTTATCATCAAAAATAACGTAAATTTTCATACTGACATTCAGTTAAATAGTGTAACTAATTACATTGGAGACCCCACAAAACTCTCTCAAATATTAATAAATTTAATTAATAATGCTATTAAATTTACTAAAAACGGAGATGTATGGTTAACAATAAAGCAAATTGAAGAGCACGATGAAAAAATAAAATTAGCATTTACTATCAAGGATAATGGAATAGGGATTCCAAAAGAAAAAATTGCCACTATTTTTGATAGCTTCACACAAGGTTCTGTTGAAATTAATAGAACCTATGGCGGAACTGGACTAGGATTGTCTATTGTCAAGAAAATAGTAGAGTTATTAGGTAGCGAAATTACACTTGAAAGCGATGTAAACCAAGGAAGTGTGTTTTGTTTTGATTTAATTTTAGAAAAATCTGCAATTATATCACCAAACGAACTTCCTTCAAATGAGGAAAAATCTTTAGAAAATTTACAAGGAAAATATGTATTATTGGTTGAAGACAATAAGATAAACCAAATGATAACTCAAAAAATGCTTGAAAATAAAGGCATGATTTGCACCATTATTGACAACGGAGAAGAAGCCATTAGTGAATTAGCTAAAAATAATTATGATTTAGTTTTAATGGATGTTCATTTACCAGGTATAAATGGAACAGAAGCAACAGAACAAATTAGAACCTTTAACACACATACCCCAATAATTGCTTTAACCGCAATTTCATTAAACGAAAATAGAGAAACCTTACTGTCTTTTGGAATGAGTGATGTGGTTACAAAACCATTTAAACCCGAACATTTATATGAAGTAATTGCTTCTTACCTTGAGGCAAATTAAAGATATTCTTATAATTCAAGAATTAAGTTTTTTATTAAAGCTCTTACGTTAGGTTCAGCTTTTTTTGCAGCTTCTAAAACTTCATTGTGATTTACTTCCTGAATTTCATCTTCATTACCCATATCAGTAATTATAGAAATTCCGAAACAATCTAAATTCATATGACGAGCTACAATCACTTCAGGAACGGTTGACATACCTACGCAGTCTGCACCCACAGCTTTAACATATTTATATTCCGCTAAGGTTTCAAATGTAGGGCCTTGCAAAGCTAAATATATTCCCTCTTTAATAGGAATTTGCAAAATCGCAGCAATCCGTTTAGCCTTTTCTATTATTATTTTAGTATATGGTTCACTCATATTTACAAAGCGAGGGCCAAAACGTTCGTCATTATGTCCTCTTAAAGGATGGTCAGGTATCATGTTGATGTGATCTTTTATGATGATAATATCGCCCACTTTAAACGCGGGATTAACCCCTCCAGAAGCGTTTGAAACAATTAACAAATTAACACCTAGATGTTTTAATACACGAACAGGAAAAGTAACTTGTTTAGCATCATATCCTTCATAAAAATGAAAACGACCTTGCATAGCCACAACTTTTTTTGAACCAATAGTACCAAAAACTAATGTCCCTTTATGACCTTCAACTGTAGAAATAGGAAAATGAGGAATAGATGAGTAAGGAATAGAATGCGTAATACTTATATCCTCTACAAAATCCCCCAATCCAGAACCAAGTATAACACCAAATTCAGGCAAAAAATGATTTATTTCTGCTTTTATATACGAAACCGATTCTTGTACTTTTTCCCACATTTTATTTTATTTATAGTAGCTAAATATACTTAAAATAAATAAGAAATCAAAATTACATTTGGATTTCTTCAAATGTGATTAATTGAGTCTTGTAAAATTTTTTATATATAAAAAAAGTTGTGAAAATAGAGATTGACTTACAAAAAAATCAATCAAACTCTTTTTTTTATTGTTTTATAATCTTTGCTGAGTGAATATAGCTTCCTGAAGATAGTTTTACTAAATATTCAGCACTAGATAATTTTTTTAAATCTAGCGAAATTAAATTCGAATCATTTTGTACCGACTCCGAATGAACCAAACGACCTAGAATATCAAAAACTAAAACATCGATAGCACTACCTGGGGAACTTGAAAAGGAAAATTTAACCAAATCAACAAATGGATTTGGAAAAACAGTGGTAACAACAGAAATTGTATTCTGTGAAAGTATCCTTTCCCAATTACTTTGCTGAAAACCTTGCTGAACAACATATCCCGTCGTTGAAGTACCTGTAACGGATTGTTGTCCAACTGTATAACGTACTGAATAGCCATTTGAAGAAGCTGTACTACCTCCCTGAGAACTTAGCATATGGTGATGAAGTTGTTGACCATAAAAAGAACTGCTTAAAGTTAACAACGCTATTATAAAAAATATTCGCATTAATTATTTTTTTAGTTAATCTTTAAAAAACATTGACAAATATAAACATAAAATGATTTAAAATAACATTAAAATACACGTAAAAATGCGCAATACAAGAAGTAAAAAATTAGTGTTAACTAATTCAAAAAAGCTCATCTAATTTTTATACTATCAAAAATAATATTATCAAAATCAGATTTTTTAAGAATTTTTAATTTTATTGGAAGATAAAACAGTTGATTTTGAGGTAACAACCCATTCAATCTTACAAAATCTTTCTCTGTTGTAACAATTTTTTTAGTAGTTGCTTTTTCAACTATTTTAGTACAATCATTTTTTGTGAAAAAATAATGATCCGGATAGATTAAAAGTTGATCGTTTTTATCCTGCAAATAATCAAAAAAAGAGGCTGGATTTGCTATACCCGCTACAAGTAATTTACTTTCTTTTTTAATAACTTCTACATCCATTTTTAGTGTGTCATTATAAACAAAATCATCATACACAATAGAACTAAAAAAAACAGGACATTTAACTTGCAATTTATCTAATACATTTTGTTGTTGTAGTCCGTCTAAATCAGCTGGACACTTTGTGACTACAACAATATTTGCTCTATTTTTTCCTAAAGAAGGCTCTCTTAAATTACCAAAAGGCAAAATAAAATCATCACAAAACAATTCATCATAAGCCGTTAAAAGAATATACAAATCGGCTTTTACTTTTCTGTGCTGAAAAGCATCATCTAAGAGAATCACTTGTGGTCTAGTTGCTAATTTTAGTAAGTTATTGATGCCGTTTCTTCTATCCGCATCCACAGCAACTAAACACTTATCTTTAAATTTAGTAAAAAACTGGAAAGGTTCATCACCAATTAACTCTACTGTAGCCTGCTCATCAGCTAGCACAAACCCTTTCGATTTACGCTTATATCCTCTACTCAAAACAGCAACTTTATACGTATCTGCTAACAAGTCCATTAAATACTCTATCTGTGGGGTCTTACCCGTTCCCCCAACACTTAAATTTCCAACAGCAATAACTGGCACATCAAAAGATGTACTTTTAAAAACACCTTTATCATATAGCCAATTTCGAATAAATGTGACTAACCAATAAATGATAGAGACAGGGAATAGTATTTTTCTAACTAAATTCATTGCACGAAATTACTAAATTTTATCACTTTTTTATTTTTTTATGTCATGATTTAGATTAATTTGCACTACTTTTTTATTTTAAACCATGAAATTAACTGATATTCTTTCCGTTTTAGAAGAAATGGCACCACTAGGATATGCCGAAGATTTTGACAATGTAGGCCTTCTAGTGGGAAACAAAAATCAAGATATCAGTGGTGTCTTAGTCACTCATGACGCATTAGAAGAAGTTATTGATGAAGCCATTGCTAAAAAATGTAACCTAATTGTTTGCTTCCATCCTATTCTTTTTTCTGGGCTAAAAAAAATTACGGGTGCTACTTACGTAGAACGAGCTATTGTAAAAGCGATTCAAAACAACATCGCCATATATGCCGTTCATACTGCACTAGACAATCACCCAGAAGGTGTTAATAAACTATTTTGCAACGCTTTAGGATTAAAAAACACCGAAATTCTAATTCCAAAAACAAACTACATACATAAGTTAGTAACCTATGCACCTATTGAAAATGCAGATGCCGTTAGAAACGCCTTATTTAATACTGGAGCTGGTACCATAGGCAATTATGAAAATTGCAGTTTTAACACAAAAGGCCTTGGAACCTACAAAGGGAATGAAAAAAGCAATCCAGTAGTTGGCAATCGATTCGAGTTTGTTAAATCAGAAGAACTAAAAATTGAGGTTACTTTTGAAAAACAGTTAGAAGGAAAAATTTTAAATGCATTATTCAAAAATCATATCTATGAAGAAGTGGCTTATGAACTATACCAATTAGAAAATAAACATCAAAATATAGGTTTAGGCATGATTGGTGAATTGGGTACTCCGCTATCCGAAAATGATTTTCTTCAGTTAGTCAAAGAAAAAATGCAATGTGGAGGCATTAGACATAGCACATTTTTAAATAAACCCATAAAAAAAGTAGCTGTTTTAGGCGGCAGCGGAAGTTTTGCTATTCCACAAGCAATTCGAGAAGGTGCTGATGCTTTTTTAACTGCTGATTTAAAATATCATCAATTTTATGAAGCTGAAAATCAATTGCTTTTGGCCGATATTGGTCACTTTGAAAGCGAAAGATTTACAAAAAATTATATTGTTGATTATCTTAAAGAAAAAATCACTAATTTTGCAATCATTTTATCAGAAGTAAATACAAATCCGGTTAAATATTTTTAACAATCATGGCAAACAAAAAAGAACTAAACGTAGAAGAAAAATTAAGAGCAATATACTCTTTACAACTTATTGATTCTAAAATTGATGAAATCAGAAATGTGAGAGGTGAACTACCTTTAGAAGTTGAAGATTTAGAAGACGAAGTAACAGGTCTTTCAAAACGTTTAGATAAGTTAAATGAAGATTTAGAAAACATTGACAACTTAATCAAAGAGAAAAAAAATAATATTGAAGACCACAAAGCTTCAATTAAAAAATACACAGATCAACAAAAGAATGTTCGTAACAATAGAGAGTTCAACTCTTTATCTAAAGAAATTGAATTTCAAGAATTAGAGATTCAATTAGCAGAAAAGCATATCAAAGAAATGAAAGCTTCTTTAGAAGGCAAAAAAGCAATTGTTACTGAAACAAAAGAAAGATTAGCATCTAAAGAAAATCACTTGAAACATAAAAAAGCTGAATTAAGTGACATCATGTCCGAAACTGAAAAAGAAGAAAACTTCTTATTAAGTAAGTCTGAAGAATTTAGAGGAAAAATTGAAGCACGTTTATTAGAAGCTTACGATAGAATTAGAACTAACGTAAGAAATGGATTAGCTGTTGTATCTATTGAAAGAGGTGCATCTGCTGGATCATTCTTCACTATTCCACCACAAACGCAAATGGAAATTGCAGGTAGAAAGAAAATCATTACGGATGAGCATAGTGGAAGAATTTTAGTCGATAGCGCTTTAGCAGACGAAGAAAGACAAAAAATGGAGCAATTATTTTCTAAAATGTAAGATACAGAATCCCGATTTATTCGGGATTTTTTTTTGAAAACAATTACTAAAAAAACTACTTTTGTGACTATGGAAGAACGAGGTATACGTATTAATAAATATTTATCTGAATGTGGATTTTGCTCTCGCAGAGAAGCAGATAAACTTTTGGAACAAGGTCGCATTACCATCAATGGCAAAATTCCAGAATTAGGCACTAAAGTTGAACCAGGTGACGAAGTTAATGTAAACGGGAAAACAATTACAACCAACCAAAAAAAATACCTTTATTTAGCGTTTAACAAACCTGTAGGTATTGAATGTACTACGAATCAAAAAACGAAAGACAATATTATTGATTTTATTGCTTATCCCGAAAGGATATTTCCAATTGGTCGTTTGGACAAAGCCAGTGAAGGTTTAATTTTTATGACTAATGATGGTGATATTGTAAATAAAATTCTTCGCGCTAGAAACAATCACGAAAAAGAATATATTGTGACGGTTGACAAACCCATAACTGACGAGTTCATTCAACGCATGAGCGACGGCTTACCTATTTTGGATACAATAACAAGAAAATGTAGTGTAGCACGCATTAGCAATACCGTCTTTAAAATTGTACTTACGCAAGGGTTAAATAGGCAAATACGCAGAATGTGTGATTATTTAGGCTATGAAGTACTGGCACTAAAAAGAATTAGAATTATAAACATTTCATTAGATGTGCCTGTTGGAAAATATCGTCATTTAACAGCTGAAGAAATCAAACAATTAAATGAACTTATTGTCCCTTCAAGTAAGACCGAAGAAGCAAGTATTCCCAAAGGAGTAAAAACAAACTACGGTTCTCGAAACTACGATAAAAGAAATAGATAATTATATGACACCAAAAAAAGATATTGAAACAGAAATAAACAAGTATTTAAAAGGAAATTATTCTAAAAAAGTTGCTTTTGAATTGTTAAAAAAAGAAGGTTTTACCGCAGAAGAATTACAGCCTTTTTCAAAACATTTTGACACT
>NZ_CALFIG010000078.1 GCF_937876455.1 uncultured Flavobacterium sp. | reverse complement strand
GTTACAAAAGCACAACCTAAAAAGTCAAGCCGTAATAGCGGCAAACCCATTGTTACCGGCAGTTATGGAATAGAATTATGAATGTATCATTTGAACGCACACAGACGGGTAAAGATGAATGGCTAACACCGCCCGAATTGGTTAAGGCTTTGGGCAAGTTCGACCTTGACCCATGCAGCCCAATAAACCGACCCTGGGCTACCGCTGACCAGCATTATACCATACTGGATGATGGATTGCGTTTGCCGTGGAATGGCAGGGTATGGTGTAACCCGCCGTATGGCACACAAACTGCCGTTTGGCTCCGCAAATGTGCTGAACACGGCAATGCAATAGCACTGACGTTTGCCCGTACCGAAACGAAAATGTTTTTTGATACAGTATGGTATAATGCCCATGCACTACTGTTCATTAAAGGCAGGTTGAAATTTTACCATGTAACAGGTCGGCAAGGTGATAGCGCAGGGGCTCCGTCCGTTCTTGTTGCTTATGGCGAACAGAACGCCAAAGCCTTAGAAGCGTCCGGCATTAAAGGGAGGTTTGTACGTCTGCAATAATTGCCGGTAACGGCTGCGTATAGGCGGTCGTTTTAATGCCGCCTATACGTTGTTATAAGCTGGCTGCGGTAATTTACCGAAAAACTTAAATCGAAGCACTAAACAAAAGAATTAAAAAAAAAGAGGGATGGAAATAAATAAAATATATAATGAGAATTGCCTTGAAACAATGGCTAAAATGCCCGACAACTTTATAGACTTAACAGTTACTTCACCACCTTATGATGATGTGAGATTGTACAAAGGTTTTACTTTGCCTTTAGAAGATATTGCAAAAGAATTATATCGAGTAACTAAAGATGGTGGAGTGGTTGTTTGGGTAGTAAACGACAAAACTAAAAATTATTGCGAAAGTTTAACGAGTTTTAAAACGGCAATATTATTTGTAGAAAATGCAGGTTTTAATTTGCACGATACAATGATTTATAAAAGACAAGCTGCTTTTCCTGATGTAGTAAGATATTATCAAGAATTTGAATATATGTTTGTTTTTAGTAAAGGAAAACCTAAAACAATTAATTTACTAAGGCAAAACAAAAGCGAAAGCACAATAAAAAGAAATAATAGTGGATTACATAATTCAAGAAACGAAAGACAACAAAACGGAGAAATAAAGAAAGGAAATATAAAAAGTGTTGAAAGAGTAAATAATTCTAAATTAGACGATACAAGAGTAAAGAGTAATATTTGGGAAATAGCAACAGGTAGTCAAAAAAGCACTAAAGATAAAATAGCATTTCAGCACCCGGCAATATTTCCTGAACAATTAGCAAACGACCACATCATAAGTTGGAGTAACGAAAATGATTTAATTTATGACCCATTTATGGGAAGCGGAACAACAGCAAAAATGGCTTTATTGAACAACCGAAAATTTATAGGCAGTGAAATTTCAGAGGAATATTGTAAAATAGCAGAAACTCGTATTAAAGAGTGCGGTGGGCTTTTTTTTAATTCTTTTCAAACGGAAT
>NZ_CALFIG010000077.1 GCF_937876455.1 uncultured Flavobacterium sp. | reverse complement strand
CATGTTTGTAGACTGAGAAATCATTGTATCTATCGGAAAAAAGAGTTGAATTTAAAATGTAAACTGTCGACTGTATCATTACTGCCTGCACTAAATAATTCCAATACTTACAGAAAAATAATTGCTCCGAACACATCGTATAGGCATCATAATATATCACACCATCGCCAACATTTCGCAATGTTCCTGTGCCGGAACTAACTAACTTAAAAGTAATCTCATCTGTATTAAATTGCCCATCAATATTAACCGTTAATACTTCATCATCTAATACATCATCATAAAATACTGTTTCCGTGCCATCGTAAATAATACTCAACTTCGCATTGATATTTCCAACGGCTTCAATCTTTAAACTATTCAAGAATATTTGCTCAATATCACAATTACGTGAGATAGAAGTAGTATAAGTACCAACACTACTCACTGTGTCGGCAAAATCTGACTTAAATATACTCCTAACTCCATTAACAGAAAATCCGTCAATACGCAAATCTTTAAATACTTGCTCCCATCCGAACTCCACCGCTTCATCTACTAAATTCTTTCCTGTAACATGCGTACTATCAGCTAACTTAGAAGCTTTAGCTAAAGAAATACCCATACTATCCAAGTAATAAGGATATGTTTTATCACACACACCACGAACCCCAATGACATCTTTACATTTCATTGTTGGCTTAGTCACAGCTGTATTTATTACTGCCATAGAAATATTTATAAACTTTTTCTGTAAATTCTTTTCCGATGTAAGGTATGATGTATTCTTCGAAATCTCTTAGGAATTTTTTATTTTTTTTCCTACCCCAAATATGAAAGAATCCATTATTATCACTTTCAATCGGCTTAATAAATCCGGTAAATTCATAGATAGTTTCCGGCTGTTGCTTTAAAATTCTTCTACTTAATTGGAACATCAGATTTTCTTCAACAACAACATTCCAACGCCCTATCGCCTTATATGGATTGAGTATTCTCGGTTGCTCATTAATTAATCTGTCGAACCAATTATTATTCATCAAGTCCCAAGTATAACGAGTAAACTCTTTCCATAGTTCTTCGCTACCAATAACCAATACTCCGGCATTGCCACCTTTTACGCCATCCGGACTTTTAACCATTTCGTGAAATACATCAAATGGGTACTCATTATTTGTTTCCCTAACTAACCTTAATACATTACTCTCAAACTCACTACCTTTGTCGATATGTATTGACTGACATCTATACAATGACTTTAGGAAATGTGCTGGCGGTTTCGTCAACCATCCTGCATCATTATCCATCATAACAAAAGGACCAAACCCACCTAAACTTTCAATACCTTTTGTGTATGCGTAAATCTTTCCGGAAGCCCACCAACGTAATTTAGTCTCACAGAAATCCAACTCACATTTTACTATATCAAAAGGAATTTCAAAGGTATCTATCAATAATTCTTTTCCGTATTTATCACAAAATAAAACGGTCTCAAAGCCAAATTCCTTTGACTTCAAGACCGAAAAATAGATAGTTAGAATTTCAATATGCGGTATCACCCAGTGTGTTTCGGCTCTACGAATATCTATCGAGCCAAAAGGCTTAGAGTAATACGCATATATACATCTCATAATTAGTTATGTCCACTTGAACTATCCGGACAAGAGTTACCTGCACAATCAACAGTAAATCCTAAGATTGGTTTTTTAACGCAAGTGCCATCGTAAGGAACCGGAGTGATTAAATCAAACCATCTTTCCCAACGCATCTCGTATAGACATCCTGTTACATCTCTTGTGAAGTAGAAGTCCCACTCACCATCAATTCCTGTTCCAAATGGGTCAGGAACTCGCATTTTTTCATTTTGGAAAGGTGTTGACATTTTCACCATATCGTCAGAAACATCATTATATCCGGCAACTTGTAATGAACCTGCACCCCATGTCAATAAGTGATTATCTGTATCGTTATGGAAAACATCTACACCATAATCCAAATATAAGTTTGGAATTGCAGTATTGGTTACTCCATTTACGTTTGAACCTTGCATATAAGATGCTAAAGATAAAATTGTTCCAACGTGCGAACCACCTACTGTAAAAATGTTACTATATGGATGCCCTAATTTAGCGTACTCATCTTTAATCTTTGCATATCCAACAGGGTCAAAGATATAACCACCTGCACTATTAGCTTTCAACCAAGTCAAGTTAATAGGATTAGCAAGTGAGTCAACGCCATTATTGTACGCACCTTGATACGCAATTGCTTTGGCTATCAACTTCGTATTAATCTCTTGTTGAACGCCATCTCTCATCGCAAGCAATCTTTTTGTCAAATATTCTTGCGGAGAAATACAGAACTCCTTGAATGAAGCCAAATCAAAAGAAATCTTTCTTTGGATAGATAAGTCGATACGATGTTCTACCGCCTTGAATTTAGAAGGCACATCATCCGCTGTAATAGATGGTGTAAAACATGCTCCTTGTGCTGTTGTGTCTTGATTACACAAAGGAATTGTGTCTGACGTGTACACCTTACGGAAAGAACCGGATGTTGGTCTGTCTTTGTTTGGGTCTAAAATTAGAGAGAACCCCATTTTATTCTCATCTGTTGTTACCGCATTTAAGAAACCTTTTGGTCTTCCAAAATTAGCGGTTGATAGTGCGGTTTCCGTAATATCTATTACTACTTCCGCACATGATGCATTAGTTATGGCGCTAAAAGCCGTTGATACTGTACTCATTTTAAAGTCATTTAATAGTTAAATAA
>NZ_CALFIG010000076.1 GCF_937876455.1 uncultured Flavobacterium sp. | reverse complement strand
CCACGACCTGCTGATTACAAATCAGCTGCTCTAGCCAGCTGAGCTACACCGGCAATAATAAAAAAAGTCCGCTATTTCTAACGGACTGCAAATGTAGGGATTTTATTTATTAATCAAAACTTTTTTATATTTTTTTTTATTTTAGCTATGTGCACGAACTTTTTCTTTGCGTTTCACTAACAATCTTTCTAAAGATTCTGTCGCTAAATCAGCTGCTTCTTCAAATGATTTGCTTTGCTTTTTTACAACAAATTCATCTCCTGGCACACTTATTTTTAATTCTACAATTTTATTTTCTTTATCGCTTGTATTTTCTACCTTAAGAAAAACATCAGAAGCCACTACCTTATCATAGAACTTTTCTAATTTAATCACTTTTTCTTCAATAAAATTTACCAATTTTTTGTCAACATTAAAGTTGACCGCATGAACATTTACTTTCATAATACTATAAAGATATTAAATTAAACAACAGCTACTTGTTTCTTGGATGCGTATCTTGATAAACCTTTTTTAGTTCAGACAAACTACTATGGGTGTAAATCTGAGTGGAAGATAAACTTGCATGACCAAGCAGCTCTTTAACTGAATTTAAATCGGCACCATTATTTAGCAAATGGGTTGCAAACGTGTGCCTAAGAACGTGTGGACTTTTTTTTACCTTTTCAGATATACCACTAAAGTAATCATTTATTAATCTGTAAACAAATGTTTCGCTTACTTTATTTCCTTTTTTAGATAAAATTAACAGTTCAGAATTTTCTATTTTTTCAAGCTGCTGTCTATGAGATAAATAAGATTTCAACAACTGAATAGTTGTTTCTAATAAAGGCACAATGCGTTCTTTATTTCTTTTCCCTAATACCTTAATTGATTTTGAATAAAAATCCACAGCATGTACGTGAAGATTAATTAACTCTGCGCGTCTTATACCCGTCGCATAAAAAAGCTCAATTACTAATCTATTTCTAACAGATTCGAAATCATCATCTAAAAAATAAACTTCAAATAATTGATTCACTTCGATTTCAGAAAATGGTATTTGGACTTTTTTAGCTGTTTTTAAGGATTTGTGTTTTAAAAAAGGATTAAGGGTGATTTGTTTAGTTTTTAGTAAAAACTTGTAGAATGATTTTAACGAAGCCATTTTTCTATTTATAGAAACAGGAGCCATTTGACTATCTGAAAGCGCAACAATCCAGGTTCTTATTATAGGATAAGTAACCTCTTCTAATGAAATACTTCCGTGATTCAAGTTTAAAAAATCTTGAAACGAAAGAATATCTTCACCATATGCTTTGACAGTATGAGAAGAATAGTTTTTTTCTTTTTTTAAGTATTCTTGATGTGCTTGAAAATTTGTACGCATAAAAAAACCGCTAGACACAAATTTACAATTTATAATCTAACGGTTTCTATTTTGCTCAAAAAAAGATTATCCTTCGATAGAATCTCTTAATTTTTGAATGTATTGTGCTTTTTGAATTTCTGCTCTTCTAGAAACAGATGGTTTCGTGAAAGCTTGACGTGCTCTTAACTGACGAACAGTTCCAGTTTTGTCAAATTTTCTTTTATAGCGCTTTAATGCTCTATCGATATTTTCTCCGTCTTTAATTGGTATAATTAACATAATCTAGACACCTCCTCTCTTTTAGGACTGCAAAAGTACTAAATTATTTTTAATATCAAAGGATAATTCAATAATTATACTACAGGCTTGTAATCTTTATTGTCAATTATCATTTTAGACAAGATTTCTTTTAAGATTTCTGAAGTTCCTCCACCAATAGGTCCCAAACGACTATCTCTTAACAATCGAGCCAATGGATATTCTTCCATATACCCATACCCTCCTAACATTTGCAAACAATCGTAAATAGCTAAATCAGCGACTTTGGTTGATTTCAGTTTAGCCATTGTAGCTTCTTTTACTACATATTCTCCTTTATTTAATCGGGCTACGGTAACATAATTAAATAATTTGCAATGTTCTATTTCAGTAGCATGCTCAACTAAGGTGTGTCTTAACGCTTGAAATTTATTTATAGTTGTTCCAAAAGCTTCACGGTGCGACATGTATTCAAGTGTATAATCTAGCGCATATTCAGCTCTTGCGTGTGCATTAACAGCCATAATTAAACGTTCTAACGCAAAATGTTGCATGATATATGGAAATCCTTTTCCTTCTTCACCCATTAAATTTTGAAGCGGTACTTCTACATTATCAAATGAAATTTCAGCAGTATCTGAAGCTCTCCAACCTAATTTATCTAATTTAGTTGCGGTTATTCCTTTTGTATTAGTATCTACTAAAAAAATACTGATTCCTTTGTTTCCTAATTCTGGAGACGTTTTTGCCGCCACAACATAATAATCTGCATATACCCCATTTGTTATGAATGTTTTTGAACCATTAATAATGTATTTATCACCATATTTAATAGCCGTAGTTCGCATTCCTGCTACATCACTTCCGCCAAATGGTTCTGTGATGCACAACGCACCAATTTTTTCACCTGCGATACTTGGCGCTAAATAATCTTTCTTAATTCTTTCATCACCTTCAGCATTTAAGTGTGTCATGGCTAGATAAGCATGTGCCCACATAGCCGCAGCAAACCCAGATGATTTAATTTTTTGTAATTCTTCCAAAAAAACAACTGTGTAAAACAAATCGAGGTTCATTCCTCCATAAACTTCCGGATAATTGATGCCAAAAAAACCCATTTCACCGAATTTCTTCCAAATAAAACGCTCAATCGTTCCTGTCTTTTCCCATTTTTCTATATGTGGAACAACTTCTCTCTGAAGAAAATCGCTAAAGCTTTTTCTGAACATTTCATGTTCTTCAGTAAAATACAATGAATTCATAAAACCAAGGTTTGTATAATTTTTTAAAAGGTCAAATATAAGGCTATTATTTTTATTTTATCCACTGGGAATTGTTTAACATTTGTTAAATCTTCGCCATTTTTAATCTCTCCATGCATACTTCTATAGGTTACTATATTCTTAGCAATAGTGTAATTAAAATACGGAAATTGGGATAATTCTTTCATAGATGCATTATTGATATCGATTTTATGTAATGCAGGATTTTCTTTAACTATAAATTTTGTAGCTATATCTTGTAATGCTTCTTCTGAAATTCCCCAAATAAAGGCCAGCTGTTCCATACTTACAAAGCCACCTAGTTTTGTTCTTTCAAGAATAATTCTTTGCGCTAATTTTTCTCCAATCATAAATACCGCTTCTAAATCTGATTGGGTTGCCGTATTGATATCTTTTACAGTATTCTTTTTGATGGTCTTATTTTGAACAAACTCGTTATGTAAAGATTTTTTAGCATTTGACTTTGAAACCCAATCAGGAAACTTAAAATAGGGCGCATATTTTTTTAACCATTTGGAAGAAACACCCGTTATTTTTTGAAATTCTACTGCCGAATTCACATATTTATTTTGCGCCCTTAATTGATGTAATCTATCTATTTGATTGACAGTCATTTCTAACTTATACCCTTTATAATCCGTAATAAAATTTGGATTGAAAGGATAAATTCTATCTTGTTCTTCTGCTTGAACAGACTTAACACTGTCAATTTCAGCCTGAATACTGGCAACCAGCGGCTTGACCGGGATGCTATCGGGAATAGCGGTGATCGTCTTGAT
>NZ_CALFIG010000075.1 GCF_937876455.1 uncultured Flavobacterium sp. | reverse complement strand
GCCCTACCAAGTCTGGAGAGCTTTTCATTGGTCTAACTACTAAACCGAGCCTATTTCTAGGCTAAACAACACAACTATTTTAAATACCTCACTGAACTTTTATTATTATGTGTGTTCGGCGAATGTATTACATTTACTTTTTTTGGGCAAAAAAGCATTCTGATTTTTCAGAATGCTTCCCAAATTTTAGCGGTCTGGACGGGACTCGAACCCGCGACCCCATGCGTGACAGGCATGTATTCTAACCAACTGAACTACCAAACCTTGCTTTAATGCGAGTGCAAATATAGAACACTTTTTTATATCTACAAACATTTTTTGCCAAAAAACGCCAAAAAGCAATGCTAAATTAGCCAAACTTCTGTTTTTCAACTAAATATGTAGTAATTATTTTTTCGAAATTTTCTCCTACAGAAACAGGAACATATTTTATTTGATAAGCCGTACAATTTTGTTGAATAGTATAAAAATATTCTTGCATGGCTTTTTCATAAGCTTCCTTTGCATTTTCTGCAAACAAATTAATTTCTTCTCCCGTTTCTGTATCAATAAATTTTCTAGGTGTTGAGTCAAAATCAAAAAAAAATTCAGTTTTTTCATCATACACATGAAACAAAACAACCTTATGCTTATTGTGTTTTAAATGCTGTAGTGCTTTAAATAATTTATCTTGATCTTCTTTCGACGTATTTTTTTGAAACATATCTGTAAAAAGAACAACCATAGAACGACGGTGAATATTTTCTGCAATTTGATGTAAAAAAGAAATAGAGTCCGTTTGTTTAATGGTTTTAGAATTTGTCAATATAGCTTCAAACTGATTCAACAACATACTATGGTGGCGCTCACTTCCTTTTTCGGGTGCATAATATTCATATGTATCAGAATAAACACTTAACCCCACAGCATCTCGTTGTTTTTTTAATAAATTCATCAAAACCGCAGAAGCTAAAACAGAAAAACCTATTTTATTTTCATAAAAATTTTGTTGTGCCTGTAATTGCGGATAATGCATAGATGATGAGTTATCTATTATTAAATGACAACGCAAATTTGTTTCTTCTTCATAGCGTTTGGTGTACAATCGGTCTGTTTTAGCAAATAATTTCCAATCAATATGTCTTGTACTTTCTCCTTGGTTGTATATTTTATGCTCTGCAAATTCGGCCGAAAAACCGTGAAAAGGAGACTTGTGCATACCCGAAAGAAAACCTTCAACTATTTGATTAGCTAAAAGCGCTAAATGCTTAAAACTTGCTATTTTTTCAATTTGGGTATCTAAATTCATAATTTCAAAGGTAACAAAGATTTTTTATTTTATACAAGTGGTGAAGGGCAAATAGAAAAAGGTAATAAATAAAAAAGGCTCAACCCTCGTTGAACCTTTCATTTTTACTTTTTTAATTATTACAACAAAGCGTCGATAGCATCAGTGTATGTTTTTTTAGGAGCTACGCCTACTTGTCTTCCAACAACTTCGCCCTTTTGGAAGACTAAAACGGTAGGAATATTTCTTACCCCATATTTTGCTGCAAATTCTTGATTTGCATCAACATCTACTTTTCCCACAACTGCTTTTCCTTCATATTCTGTTGCTATTTCATCAATAACTGGTCCTACCATTCTACATGGTCCGCACCAAGCTGCCCAAAAATCTACTACTACTGGTTTGTCTGATTGTAATACCACTTCTTCAAAAGTAGCATCTGTAATTGCTAATGCCATTTATATTTTTGTTTAAAAGTTTAATGTTTTTTAAATATTAGTGATGCAAATATAACTAATTATTTTTTTTGAACTTGTACGTTCTATTTGTTTTAACTATTTACACATCATTAAATTTTATGTGCTACTTAATTTAATTTAAAATTGATTTGTTTTTTTTCTAATTCTTCTAAAAGAGGCCTTGAAATGGCAATTTTTAATTTTCTAGAGGGCATTTCTAGTTTATTTTTTATAATCGTTTCCTCAATTTCTTCCAATTGACTTTCCACAACTAAAATCTCTGAACTTTCTTCTTCATCTGAAATAAATTCTTCATCAAATTCAGCTTTTCGTTCTACTTGACGCTTTACTTTTTCTAATTCAAGAATTTCAAAATTTACATTAAATTCTCCTTGATGTGTTTGAAATAAATCTTTTAATTGCTGTAATAATTGTTCTTTTAACTCTTCTATGGGGAGTTGAATTGTTAATTTTTTAGCAAAATCTCGCAACACATCCTGTAAATATTGGGCGTGAGTAAATACTATTTTTGGATCTGATTTTTTTCCTGTTTCTCTGTTTATCCAACCTTCTTTTATTACTACTTTCATGTACACAAAAGTATTTTGAACCAAAAAATGTCGGAATTTTAAATATTCCTCATCAAATATTCTAAACTCATGAGACTCGTCATACCCATCTATTGTAAATTTAGCCCAACCTTTACCGTTTTTAGCTGTCAAATGTTGCACATCGTTAACAATTCCTCCAAAAGACAAATTTTTACCTACTAAACTTTCTAATGACTTGAAGGTTTCTAATCTTGTATTACAAAAATATTTCATTTCAAATTTATAATCATCTAAAGGATGTCCAGATATATATATACCAACAACTTCTCTTTCTCGGGCTAATTTTTCCATTGTATTCCAATCTTCACAAGGCGGAACAACAGGTTCTGGAATTTGCACATCTGCAGCTTCTCCAAAAAGACTTACTTGGGATGAATTTTCGTTTTCTTGGTATTTGGCTCCATATCGCATGGCTTTTTCTAGAAACGAAATCCCATCGCCTTCGGCATGAAAATATTGTGCTCTATGTGTGCCTTGAAAACAGTCAAAACCACCCGCTAAGGCTAAATTTTCAAAGGCTTTTTTATTAGCAGCACGTAAATCAACTCGTTTAGCTAAATCAAAAATAGAACGATATTTTGATTCTTTTCTTCCCTCAACTATGGTTTGTACAGCTCCTTCTCCCACACCTTTAATTGCACCCATTCCAAAACGAATAGCGTTGTTATCATTTACTGTAAATTTATAAAATGACTCATTTACATCTGGCCCTAATACTTCTAATCCCATTCGTTTACATTCTTCCATAAAGAAAGAAACTTGCTTGATATCATTCATATTATTTGAAAGTACAGCTGCCATATACTCTGCTGGATAATGGGCTTTTAAATAAGCCGTTTGGTAAGCAATCCAAGCATAACATGTAGAATGTGATTTATTAAATGCATACTGAGCAAAAGCCGTCCAGTCTTTCCAAATTTTTTCTAATTTATCTTCTGGATGTCCTTTTTTAACAGCACCTTCAATAAATTTAGACTTCATTTTTTCAAGCACATCTAGCATTTTTTTACCCATTGCTTTTCTTAAAACGTCAGCATCACCTTTCGAAAAATCTGCTAATTTTTGGGATAAAAGCATTACTTGCTCTTGGTAAACGGTAATGCCATAGGTTTCTGCTAAATATTCTTCACAGGCATCTAAATCATACACTATGGGCTCTTCTCCGTTTTTACGCTTGATAAAACTTGGTATGTATTCTAAAGGCCCCGGACGATATAATGCATTCATCGCAATTAAATCTGCAAAAACTGTAGGCTTTAATTCCTTCATGTATTTTTGCATTCCTGGGGACTCATACTGAAATATACCTACTGTTTCACCTCTTTGAAATAATTCATAGGTTTTTTTATCGTCTATAGGAAAATTGTCTGGGTCTAAGTCTATTCCTTTTTTATATTTTACTAATTTGACTGTGTCTTTTATTAATGTTAGGGTCTTTAAACCCAAGAAATCCATTTTTAACAGACCTGCACTTTCTGCAACTGCATTATCAAACTGAGTTACATACAAATCGGAGTCTTTTGCAGTAGTGACCGGTACAAAGTTTGTAATATCATCTGGTGTGATGATTACTCCACAAGCGTGAATACCCGTATTTCGTAAAGACCCTTCAATAACTTTTGCCTGTTGGATGGTTTCTCCTGACAAATTTCGTTCGTTAGCAATACCAATTAGTTCTTTGACTCTATCAAATTCTTCGCTACGAAGCACTTTTTTTACTTCTTCTTCTTTTTCAGTTAAAAAACGAGCTAAATTCCATTTACCTGGCATCATGCCTGGAATTAATTTTGCTAATTTATCTGCTTCAAAAAGAGGCAAATCTAACACCCTTGCCGTATCTCTAATAGCAGATTTTGTTGCCATTTTACCATACGTAATTATTTGCGCCACCTGATTAGCCCCATATTTTTGAATAACATAATCCATTACTCTTCCTCTGCCTTCGTCATCAAAATCAATATCAATATCTGGCATAGATACCCTATCTGGATTTAAAAATCGTTCAAAAAGCAAATCGTATTTTATAGGGTCAATATTTGTAATTCCTAAACAATAAGCCACCGCCGAACCCGCAGCAGAACCACGTCCAGGACCTACAGAAACACCCATTTTTCGGGCTTCAGCAATAAAATCTTGTACAATTAAAAAATAACCCGGGTATCCCGAATTACTTATGGTTAATAATTCAAAATCTAAACGTTCTCTAACTTCTTCTGTAATTTCACCATAACGTTGTTCGGCTCCTTTATAGGTTAAATGCCTTAAATAACTATTCTCTCCACGCACACCTTTATCTGTTAAATCTTCTGCCACTTGAAATTCAGCAGGAATATCAAATTTTGGAAGCAACACATCACGTGACAAGGAATAAACTTCTATTTTATCAATAATTTCTTGAATTGAAATAATAGCACTTGGTAAATCAGCAAATAGCTGTTTCATTTCATCTGCCGACTTGAAATAATATTCTTGATTAGGCAATCCGTATCTATAGCCTCTACCTCTACCTATAGGTGTAGCTTGTTTTTCGCCATCTTTTACACACAATAAAATATCATGTGCATTTGCATCTTCTTTAGCTATATAAAAGGTGTTATTAGTTGCAACTAACTTAATAGCATGTTTTTGTGAAAATTGTATTAAGGTTTGATTTACAGCATCTTCATCTTGTTGATTATGACGCATAATTTCTATATACAAATCTTCTCCAAATTGTTCTTTCCACCACAACAAAGCTTCTTCAGCTTGATTTTCACCCACATTTAATATTTTATTAGGCACTTCACCATACAAACTCCCTGTGAGGACAATTATATCTTCTTTATATTTTTGGATAAGTTCTTTATCAATTCTTGGCACATAATACATTCCTTCTGTATAAGCATAGGATGCTAATTTTGCTAAATTATGATACCCATTTTTATTTTTTGCCAAAAAGACCACTTGATAACCATTATCTTTTTTGGTCTTATCTAACCGGTTTTCACATACAAAAAATTCACAACCCATAATAGGTTTCATAATAACCTCAGAAGGCATTTCCCCTGCTGCCTCTAGTTCTTTATTTTTTGCTTCAGCCGTTTTGTTATGTGCTAAAATGCTGCTTACAAACTGAAAAGCCCCCATCATATTGCCAATATCTGTCAATGCAACTGCGGGCATTTTACATTTTACTGCATTATTTATTAAAGCAGGAATAGAAATTGTTGATTGCAGAACAGAAAACTGAGAATGATTATGAAGATGAACAAAGGAACTATTTGTTAAATCTATTCGTTCTTCCGAACTTAATTTAATTCCTTCGGGTAATTGCTCTTTTAATTTTTGTTTTAAAGCTTCAGAAGCTGCTTTTAAGTTAATGTGTTTTAATCCTATAGGCTGTATAACTGAAGCATTTTGTTCTTTAAATCTTCTATAATAATCTGCATCAACCAGCAACTCGTTTTCGGAAAAAATACCCCGTTTTACTAATTCTAAAAAACAACGAGTTGTTGCTTCAACATCGGCAGTAGCATTATGAGCTTCTGAAAATTTTTGTCCAAAAAGATATTCATGTAACTCTGTTAATGTAGGCAATTTAAACTTTCCTCCTCGTCCTCCTGGTAAACGCAATAGCTCTGCGGTAGTTTCAGAACAGGTATCTAAAACATTCATCCCCAATAAAGGGGTTTGTAGTCCTGCTCTATGAAATTCACAACCCATAATATTAATATCAAAAGCAACATTTTGCCCGACTACATAAGATGCTTTTGACAAGGCAATATTAAATTTTTCAAGCATTTCGGTCAACAAAATACCTTGTGCAGTTGCTAAATCTGTAGAAATACCATGCACTTGTTCGGCATCATATGGAATATTAAACCCTTCAGGACGTATTAAATAATCTTGATGTTCAACTAAATTACCCATTTCGTCATGCAATTGCCAAGCAATCTGTACACAACGTGGCCAATTATCAGTATCTGTAATAGGTGCAGACCAACTTTTAGGTAATCCTGTAGTTTCCGTATCAAAAATTAAATACATAAGGCGTCAAAAGATATTATAATTAAAAAATTTTCCTAAAAAA
>NZ_CALFIG010000074.1 GCF_937876455.1 uncultured Flavobacterium sp. | reverse complement strand
ATTATGGTGTGCAGTTACGTGAAAAGCAAAAAATTAGACGCTTATATGGTGTTTTAGAAAAGCAGTTCCGTAATTATTATAAAATGGCTGCAAAGCAAAAAGGTTCTACAGGTGAAAATTTGATGGCACTTTTGGAACGACGCCTAGATAATGTAGTTTACCGTATGGGTTTTGCAAGCACTCGTTCAGAAGCACGTCAGTTAGTTGCACATAAGGCTATATTAGTTAATGATAAGATTGTAAATATTGCCTCGTTTTTGGTTAAATCTGGTGATGTTATTTCAATTCGCCAAAAAGCTAAAAGCCAAGGAAGAGTGATCGCCGCAGTTGCTTTGTCAGAGCAACGTGCACCGTGCGATTGGTTAACCGTAGATATGGTAGCATTCAAGGGTACGTTTACAACGTTGCCTACGCTGAGTGACTTATCTGCTGATTTTAACGTTAACTTGGTGGTAGAACTTTACTCTAAGTAAAATCGGAGACATAGTCGAATGTATACTGATATTAATGAAATGTTGACACCGAAGGTTCTAAAAATACAGTCTGATACACCTAATCATTCACGTATTGTTTTGGAGCCTTTAGAACGTGGCTTTGGTCACACGTTGGGTAATGCTTTAAGACGAATTTTAATGTCTTCTATGCCTGGTAGTGTAATTACTGAAGTTACTATTGATGGTGTGTTGCATGAATACAGTACAATTGAAGGCGTTCAAGAAGACGTAGTTAATATACTTCTAAACTTGAAAGATGTTGCCATCAGAATGACAGTTGGTGAAAGTGCAACTCTTACGTTAAACAAACAAGGACCATGCCAAGTAACAGCAGGTGACATTGAAATCACTCACGGAGTCGAAATTCTGAACCCCGAGTTAGTGATAGCAACCCTGAATGAAAATGGCAAATTAAATATGACTTTAACGGTTGAGAAAGGTATTGGCTTTCATTCAACTGATACATTTGTCCGTATGTTTGATGAAGATATACAACAAAAATCAGTTGGTGTCTTGAAAATTGATAATACATTTTCACCTGTTAAAAAAGTAGCTTATTTTGTAGACAATGCTCGCGTAGAAAACCGTACTGATCTCGACAAATTAACCATTGAGTTACAAACAAATGGTACGATTGATCCGGAAGAGGCAATCCGTATTTCTGCGAGTATTTTGCAACGTCAATTGCATTCCTTTGTCGACATGAAGTTCGAAGAATCACGTTCTGATAATAAAGAACGAAATGATTTTGATCCGGTTTTATTGCGACCTGTAGATGATTTAGAGTTGACTGTTCGCTCTGCAAATTGTCTTAAAGCCGAGAATATTTATTTTATTGGCGACTTAGTACAAAAATCAGAAAACGAATTATTAAAGACACCTAATCTGGGTAAAAAATCTTTGACTGAAATTAAAGATGTATTAGCCTATTTGCGAATACTCGTCAATCCCAAAGATGAAGAAAGCATGTTACGCATTATCAATTATCCCACACGAGGAATTGGTGAAACAACAATAGAAAAAATCCGAGAATATGCCAAAGAAAAAAATCTTTCTTTTTTTGATGCACTGCATTCTGTTACAAATATTCCATCACTCACCGAACGAAATAAACAAAGTATTATTCAGTTCATTCGTCTATTAGATAAATATC
>NZ_CALFIG010000073.1 GCF_937876455.1 uncultured Flavobacterium sp. | reverse complement strand
GTTGCTAATGGTTTTTGTACTTCGGCTCCACCACTAGTTGATAATGCCATTGGCAAAAATCCTAATGAAGCAACCGCAGCAGTCATTAATACTGGTCTAAGTCTGGTTTTTGTACCTATTAAAACCCGTTGTAATGGGTCGGTTATCCCTTCGGATTTGAGTTGGTTGAAATAGGAGATTAGCACAATTCCGTTCAACACAGCTATTCCAAACAAAGCAATAAATCCAATGCCTGCTGATATACTAAATGGCATTCCTCGTAACCAAAGTGCAAAAACGCCACCGATTGCTGATAATGGAATGGCTGTGAAAATTAATGCGGCTTGTTTCATACTATTGAAAGTAAAAAATAACAACACCATAATTAATCCTAAAGCGATTGGTAAAGCTACCGAAAGGCGTTTGTTGGCTTCCACCAAATTTTCAAATTGTCCTCCATACGTAACATAATACCCAGCAGGAAGTTTAAAACTGGTTTCTAATTTTTGTTGAATTTCTTCGACAACACTTTTTACATCACGACCACGAACATTTAAACCTATTGTAATTCTACGTTTACCATTTTCACGAGAAACTTGCACTGGACCTTGTTCGTAATTGATAGAAGCTACTTGCGAAAGTGGTACTTGCTGTCCGTTTGGTAATGGAATAAACAGATTAGAAACATCCGTTATGTCGCTACGATTGTCTTTGTTCATTCTAACGACAACATCAAAACGTTTGCTTTCTTCGTAGATTTTACCTGCGCTTTCGCCTGCAAAAGAAGAACGTATAATTTGATTGATGTCGGCAATATTTAAACCATATAAAGCAATTTTATTATAATCGTATTTGACTGTGATTTGAGGAAGTCCTGTTACTTTATCGGCTTTTAAATCTCCAATACCTTCTATTTTATTGATTTTACCTATTAATTCATTGGCTTTAGTATCTAAAACTTCTAAATCATCACCAAAAATTTTGATTGCAATATCACTTCTGCTTCCCGAAACTAACTCATTAAATCGCATCTGAATGGGTTGCGAAATTTCGATGTTTGCACCTGGAATGGCTTCCATTTCTTCTTTCATTAAATTGGCTAAATCTTCCCAATTATCGGCAGATGTCCATTCGGATTTGTCTTTTAAAACAATAATTAAATCGCCACTTTCTATTGGCATTGGATCTGTTGGAATTTCGCCGCTTCCTATTTTGGATACAATGGTTTTAATTTCAGGAAATTTTCCTTTTAATATTTTTTCATATTGAGTTGTTGTTTTTACCATTTGCGTTAGAGAACTGCCTGGCATTATAGTTACATTAATGGCTAAATCGCCTTCTTCGATGGTTGGAATAAATTCGCCACCCATATTTTGGAAAACGATAACGGCAAATACAAATAGAGCTAATGAAATTCCTAAAACAGCTTTTTTGAAACGTAATGCTTTATCTAAAAATGGTGTATAGATTTTCTCAAACCACGCCATCATTTTATCACTAAAGTTGGCTTTGTGTTCGGTGTTTTTTGATAAGAACATTGCACTCATCATAGGTACATAAGTCAACGACAAAATAAATGCTCCGACAACTGCGAAGCCAACTGTCATTGCCATTGGTTTGAACATTTTACCTTCTGTTCCTACTAAAGCTAGGATTGGTAGATATACAATTAAAATAATAATTTCTCCGAATGCTGCACTGTTACGAATTTTTGAAGCCGATTTATATACTTCGCTATCCATTTCGGATTGGGTTAAGTTTTTCTGCCTTTTGATTTTTTGCAAACGGTGCATCGTGGCTTCGACAATAATAACAGCACCATCGACAATAATTCCAAAATCGATCGCTCCTAAACTCATTAGGTTTCCGCTTACTCCAAAATGGTTCATTAAGATTACTGCAAAAAGCATTGATAGTGGAATTACCGATGCTACAATTAATCCGGCACGAAGATTACCTAGAAATAATATAAGCACAAAAATTACGATTAATGCACCTTCCAATAAATTTTTAGTAACTGTACCTATGGCGCTATTAACTAATTTTCCTCTATCGATAAATGCTTCGGTAACAACTCCTTCGGGTAAGGTTTTATTGATTTGAACCATTTTTTCCTTTACTCTTTCAGTCACGG
>NZ_CALFIG010000072.1 GCF_937876455.1 uncultured Flavobacterium sp. | reverse complement strand
ATAAGCACTCATAATGGCATGATGAAGAAAACCACTTTTTATAAATCGATCATTTACAAAGAAAAACTGTTCAGTTCGGGTTTTTTTTGCAAACTCTGGTTTCCCTACAAATCCACTAATCGAAACAATTTCTGTATCTTCATTAACAGGAACTAATTTTTCATTTGTTTTTCCACCAAAAATATTGACAATTCGCTGGCGGTAATTGGAACTTGGCAAATTAAATATTTCAGAACCATTACTAATCAACACAAAATGAATAGATGGATGCGCCATGGCAACACGCTCAAATTCATCAATAATGTGTTTTAATTCTATGTTATCCGATTTTAAAAAATTGCGTCGTGCAGGAATATTAAAAAATAAGTTTTTAACTAAAAAAGAAGTTCCTTTTGGCACTACAGCCACTTCTTGAGAAACAAATTTACTCCCTTCAATGATTATATGTGTACCTAATTCTTGTTGGTCTTGCTTGGTTTTCATTTCTACATGGGCCACAGCAGCAATAGAAGCTAATGCTTCGCCTCGAAATCCTTTTGTATGTAAAGCAAATAGATCTTCAGCATGTTTAATTTTTGAAGTAGCATGTCGTTCAAAACACAAACGTGCATCAGTTACATTCATACCCACTCCATTATCTATCACCTGAATCAATGTTTTTCCTGCATCTTTTATAATGAGTTTGATTTCACTTGCTTTTGCATCAACAGCATTTTCAACCAATTCTTTCACGACAGAAGCAGGTCGTTGTACGACTTCTCCAGCAGCAATTTGATTGGCTACATGATCAGGTAATAATTGAATAATTCCAGACATTTCGTCTTTTTTTTTGTTATAGGACAAATTTAATGAAAATCTATTGGCTTTTTATGTTTATAAAATCATAAAAATAAAAAAACCTAACAGTTCATTGTTCTGTTAGGTTTTTATACTAAATATTGTGATTATTATTTTTTATTTAATTCGACCATTTTAATGGCAGCGATAGCAGACTCAACACCTTTATTCCCGTGTTTTCCACCGCTTCTATCTAAAGATTGTTGCATAGTATTATCTGTCAAGATACAAAAAATTGTAGGAATAGTGTATTTCAAATTTAAATCTTTAATTCCTTGTGTTACGCCTTCACAAACAAACTCAAAATGCATGGTTTCTCCTTTAATTACACAACCTATAACAATTACAGCATCTAGTTGTAGTTTCTCATGCATCTGTTTTGCACCAAAAATAAGCTCAAAACTTCCTGGAACATTCCATCTAACAATGTTTTCAGGCAACGCACCGCAATCAGTTAATGCAGTATAGGCGCCATTAAAAAGCCCTTCTGTTACTTGTTCATTCCATTCTGAAACAACAATCCCAAACCGAAAATCTTTCGCGTTTGGGATTGTGTTTTTATCGTAATTTGATAAATTTTTATTTTCAGTAGCCATTATTGTTCTAGAGTAGCAATTAAAGCATCAATATTATACCCTTCTTGTGAGGCCTCATACTTTTCTTTAATTGTTTTCAAATATCCTAATGCTTCTTCTTTTTTGTTTGCTAAAATAGCTAAGTTTGCCGCTTTAAATAAAAATCTAGGTGTAACGAAATCATTATCATCTAAATTTGCAGCTTCCACATATAATTTAAGCGCCTCGTCATTTTTATTCAATTCTGCATTTGCGTCACCTTTCGCACCTAAAGCTAAAGCAGTTAAAACTTTATCCGAAGAAGAAAATTGATTTAAATGTGTTATTGCATTAGTATAATCTTTTAAATTTAAAAAAGATATTCCTGCATAATATTCAGCTAAATTAGCAGCTTTAGTACCTGCATATTCATTAATAATTCCTTCAAACCCTAATTTTCCTTCACCGCCTTTTAAAGCTAGCTTATACAATGAATCTTGTTTTTCAGTAGCATCAACAGCTTGTTGAAAATAGGTTTGCGCTTGAAACATTTCTTTAAACGCTTCCTCCTCTTTTGGTGCAGCTACAAATTTAGTATATAAAATATAAGATAAAGTAACAATAGCCAATACTCCAATAACCGTAAGAATGGCTTTTTGATTTTTAATCACCCATTCTTCCGTTTTATTTGCTTTTTCATCTAACGCATTAAAAACGCCAGCTGTTGTACTTTCGCTTTCGTTAACATTGCTATCTTCAACAGTTGTATCAAATGTTGGCTCTTTCTCTTCTTTTTCTTTAGGAGCCTTAAATCCTCTTTTATTGTACGTTGCCATTTATCTAAACTTTTATTAGAGGTGCAAAAATATAACTTTTATTGAAATTTGCATAAATTTTTTAGGGTATTTTATTTGTAAGCTAAAAAAACCGCTTGATTCTTAATTTTATGTCCCAAAACAAAAGGCTTTTAACAATTTTAATGTTCTATATACATAGTTTTAAAAATTGAACTTACATTTGTATGCTAAAATTATTTTTCTAAAGGTGTATTTAAAGTCACTTTCACTTATCAATTATAAAAATATTGCTGAAAATTCTTTTGAATTTGATAGCAAGATAAACGCTGTAGTAGGAAGAAATGGCGTAGGTAAAACAACCGTTTTAGACGCTATACATTATTTGGCAATTGGCAAAAGTTATTTCAACCCTTTAGCAACTCAAAACATTAAACATGGCGAAGATTTCTTCGTAATTGATGGTGTTTTTGACAA
>NZ_CALFIG010000071.1 GCF_937876455.1 uncultured Flavobacterium sp. | reverse complement strand
ATTTAAAAATCCAAAAATAAATAAGCCAACGATAATAATAGTAGGAATTTTACCAATACAATTAAAATAGAAAATGAAAAACAAAAAGCTACTAAAATAAACACCCAAACAAAAAAACATTTCAAACACAAGCCTAATGGCTTAGCTATTGTTTTATTTATCGTTTCCAACCACTTACCATAACGCTCGAATATCATTCCATCTTGCATGAAGTCATATAACATATATGCTAACAATGGAGTTAGTAACAACCACAAATAATCAACACACACAAGACTCACAATCTTTTCCATTCGTAATTCTTTTTATCGTAAATAAAATTTTATTTATCCTGCTCGCACCTAATACACCATTAATATTTTCTTCCTTAGAAACTTCATCGAAGTTGTTAGAAATATTTGTAATCGTTCCTTTTCGGTCTGCTATCCATTGCCAAATAAAATCATAAGCATCTTCATTGTACAACGCCTTATAACTCGAAGTCTCATTGTATATTTTATTATGCCCAGCACGGAATGACAAATCATAAGATTTTGAAATTAAAAATACACCGATTTCACGTTCTAAATTCAACGCCACATCATTATCATGCCTTACGTACATATTGTCTTTTAAAATCACTTCTACGACTTCCATAGCTTATCTAATTCTTCGTTTAATATCTTTTTAAATATCTCTCTCTCTTCTTCTGTTGGCGCAAAAATACGTGTTGCTGTCTGTCTTTCTTGATAAGAACTTATTTTCTTTCCATACTCGTTACCAAAATAAACAGTGTCATCATTTCTGCTAATACTCTTTTGTAAATTAGTAGTGAATGTCAAATCTTTAAATGAGGTTTGCAATCCTTTGTCCTTTCTCTTTGCCTTGTATGAAGGCGTGTAACCACCTAACTTCCTGTTGTACTTATCCTCGCCTAAGTTAAATATACGGTTCTTCGATGCACCATATATTTCATTTATAGCCAAATTCTTACTGATAGCTACAACGTCGTCAAGACCTGTTATTATCTTTGTCAACATTTCCATTGTTGTTCTTTTTTTTATCTACTTTAAATGACATAATTATATCTGTCATTTTCGTCTTACTTACTGTGTTAGGTTCGTATGACGTTTTCAGATTAACATCATTTTTAACTGAAACTTTACCACATGTATTACAAGCCATAACTAAGGAATTGAAATTGATGAATTAATGACATTATCGCATTCAAAACAACATGTGCAATAACTGTCTTTTACTATCTGTTTTAATTTTAAATTGATATTCTCTATTTCTTTTTGATACAAACCATTTGTATTGATA
>NZ_CALFIG010000070.1 GCF_937876455.1 uncultured Flavobacterium sp. | reverse complement strand
AAACATACGTAACATATACAATATATGGATTACTTAAAAATTGGACAGATTTTATTAATTATAATAGTTTTAAAAATTTTATTCCAGATTTAAAAAACAAAGGTCAAATAACATTAGATAAAGATAAAATTATTGAGTTGGTTGATAAAAGTATTTTAACCGAGAGTGCTTCATTTCACAAAAAAATCCGTGATTTATTTAATGATAAAGAAAAGATTTTTTCAGATGCCAAAATAAAACTTGAATTTCAAAAACCAAAAGATTTTAAAAATTCTGAAAAGAAAATTCAAATTGGAAAAAATATTGTTTTTGAAGGCAAAATATACAATAATAATCTGACAATCAATTTTATTCAAGAGGGAGAAAGTGAGATTGATACATTATTATTTAATAGAGTTATTGGGGATTTATTTGCAAAGCTAATTTTTGACGATATTTTTCCAGACCCAATGATAGTAACAGCTGAAAGACTTGGTATTTCTTTATTTTATAAAGAATTGGATGAAAAAAGAAACTCCCTTGTTGACGGTTTGCAAAAGTTGGAGGATAAAGCAGATTTTCATCCAATAGAATTTTTGCTATCGATGAGTGCATATTATGCAACACCTATCAAAGACCATATTGCTTTTACAAGAAATTTAGATAATATTAAAAAGTATACATCTAATATTGATTCAACTTATCCAATTGAAATAATCAAAGATATTTTAGGTGCAGAATTTAAAAAAGAGAATAAACAAGATATTAGATTTCATACTAAAAATAAGAAAAATAATAAATTTGATATACCTCTACATTTGGCGTCTTCCTCAGCTAGGTGTATTGTAGATATTTATTTTTATTTAAAACATATTGCAAAAGAAGGTGATGTGTTAATCATTGATGAACCAGAAAGTCATTTAACATTGAGAAATCAAAGGCTTATGGCTAAATTAATTGCTTCAATTGTTAATTTAAAAATTAAAGTTTTCATAACAACACATAGTGATTTTTTGGTTAAAGAACTTAATAATTTAATTTCTTTAAATAATGATTTTGAAAACAAAAAAGAATGGTTACAAAAGAATAAAAAAATCTATATTGAAAAAGATAAATTGAATCATGAAATAGTGAGTGTATATAATTCCAAAGATGGATTTACTGAAAAATTAAATGTCACTTATAAAGGCATTGAAATTCCTTTTTTCGATGATGAAATTAATAGGTTATTTAATGTTTCAAATGATTTAGATTTTTTTATTGAATAGACATATGAGAGAAATTTTTTGCGAAGTTGAAGTAATTCAAACATTTGACACATTAAGAAATACTATGATTCTTAAAGAAGAATCTACAAGCCAAGAAATAATAATCGGGGATATACCAGCCGAATCTATTCTTTTAAAGTTAGATGTAGATAAAGCTGGGTATAAAAAAAGAACAAATTATTTTAATCCAACTACTCAGTTTATTCACAAAGGCTGTGATTATTGTTTAATTATTCCAACTCAACTTTTAATTATTTTATTTGAATTAAAATCAGAAAAGCCGAAAAAAATTGATTATTTAAAACAATTTATAGCATCTGAATATTTTATGGATTATTGTATTAAACTGTCAAGTTATATTAATAATTCAGAAAGTATCTATTCGTATAAAAGAATTTTATTAAGTAAAAAATATAACGTTCACTATACCAATAGGACTAAGCTACAAGACCTTTCTCAGTCTGATGTGTTTGGAAAAACGTATGTGATAAAAAGCCCAGGTTTTCCTCATAGAATTAGATTAAATAAACTAATAAGCTAGACTAATGAAAATACAATTTGATAGTGCGTTAAGCTACCAGCAAGAAGCGATAGATGCAATAGTAGATATATTCAAGGGGCAAGAAACCTGTGAGTCTAACTTTACAGTCTATTCGCCAGAATTTATTGCGAAGCAAGACCAAACGGTTTACAAAGCTAGTTTTACCGATTTAGGTTATGGCAACCGCTTAACTTTGAATGAAGGTAAACTATTGGAAAATGTACAAAACATTCAATTGGGTAACGGTTTAAAACCATCCATGCGTGGCGAAATTAATCGTAACGAATTGGATTTTACTGTTGAAATGGAAACAGGTACTGGTAAGACGTATGTGTATCTGAGAACGATTTTGGAATTGTATACAAAATATGGGTTTTCTAAACATATCATTGTTGTTCCATCTATTCCAATCAAGGAAGGAGTTTACAAATCACTACAGATAACCAAAGAGCATTTACGAGAATTATTTGATAACGAAAACTACAATTTCTTTGTTTACGACAGTAGTAAATTGAATGAAGTTAGAGATTTTGCTACAAATGATAAGTTGGAAATTATGGTTATCAATATTGATGCGTTTGCTAAAAGCTTTGAAAATCCAAATGACGAAAAGAAATCTGTAAATATTATCCATCGTTACAATGATTCGTTAGGGTATAAACCACTAGATTTAATTAAGAACACAAACCCATTCATTATCATTGACGAACCACAAACGACAATGAGTACCGCTTTGCGAAAAAAAGCAGTACAAAACTTAAATCCATTAGCAATTGTTCGTTATTCTGCTACCCATAAAGAAAAAGTAAACTTGATGTACAAGTTGGATGCGGTTGATGCGTATGAAAAGAAACTTGTAAAGCAGATTGAAGTAGGTTCAGTACAAACAGAAGGGGCAAACAGCCAAGCTTACATTAGATTACTTGAAATTAAATTGAGTAAAGGATTTCCAACAGCTAAACTCGAATTGGATATTTTTAAAGACGGTAGAATTACTAGAAAAGCAGTTTGGGTCAAACAGAATGAAGATTTGTGGGAACTTACAGACCGTGATGAATATGAAGGATATATCATCAAAGATATATATGGAGTTCAAGGCAACGAATATATTGATTTTACTAGTAAAGAAGATATTATTCGTTTAGGAGAAGCAATTGGCAATGTTGACGATAAGCAGATTAAAACTGCTTTAATTCGTAAAACAATTGAAGAGCATCTGGATAAAGAGCTTATTTTAAACCCTCAAGGCATTAAAGTATTAAGCTTATTTTTTATTGATACAGTATCGAAGTATCGTATTTATGATGAGGATGGTAATGCTACAAATGGTGAGTACGCAGAGATATTTGAAAAGGAATACAGTCGTTTAATTACAAAACCGAAGTACAATAGTTTATTTTCAGAAATTAAAGATATTGAACTAGAATCTAGTCAAATTCATAATGGTTACTTCTCTATAGATAAGAAATCCAAACGAAGCAATTCCAAAGATAAATTTGAATACTTCAAAGACACCAGTGGAAGTACAAACGCTGATGAAGATACTTACAACCTTATCATGCGTGATAAAGAGACTTTGTTGTCTTTTTATGATGGAAAAGACAATTTGAAGAAAGTGAAGTTTATCTTTTCACATTCGGCATTAAAAGAGGGCTGGGATAATCCAAATGTATTTCAAATATGTACCCTAAAAGAAGCTGGTAACTCAGAAATTAGAAGGCGACAAGAAATTGGTCGTGGACTACGTTTGTGTGTAAATCAAGATGGTGAACGTGTATATGGTCATGAGGTGAACACTTTGACAGTTATGGCGACTGAATCATATGTTGATTTTGTTGATGGGTTTCAAAAAGAAATTGAATCAGAAACAGGTATTAAATTTGGGGTTCTTGCTTCACACAGTTTTGGAGATGTTGTTGTTGAAATCCTTAACATTGAAGATGAAGAGGGTAATCCAACAACAGACACCGTTTATTTAGGGCAAGAAAAATCGGCTTCAATGACCTTTGCCCCTCCCTCAAGCGCCAATAGCGCACACTCAGCAAAATCATCGATAAAATCTTCACCATCACGGGGAGTGCCGACGACAGAAACAATCATCACTTGACCCGGGGCTAAGGAGGCATTCGCAAGGGCGATATCTTTTGTCAGGTATTCTTTATCTTTCGAAGGTATGC
>NZ_CALFIG010000069.1 GCF_937876455.1 uncultured Flavobacterium sp. | reverse complement strand
ACGTGTGCTCTTCCGATCTTGTACTCGAATCGAGAAATCATACATCGGTCTGGTGATACAAGCCAACGCTTTTCGACTTCCGTGCCTACGATTTCCCCATTTACCACGTCGCCGAGATAAATAAGTGAGTAACCATAAAACTTCGCGTCGAGTGCAAAGGATATGAAGTTTTCAAACCATTGTTTTAGTGAGGTCTTGCCGTCAATTTGGTTGCAGAAAATAGAGGTTAACTTTTCATCTGTACCTCCGCCTTTCGTTTTGAATTCCCATTTACGAAGCAAGGTCAAATCCTTTCGACGATCAATGCAAGCAGAGACAAATCCGTTCTCGGCAGTATTCAAGTAAAGCCTTTGCATTTTTACACGGAACGGGAAAAACACTTGTTCGGCTTCTTGTATTGCGAGCCTACGAGACTCGGCATCTTGTCGAAGCCGTTGCACCGATGCAGGCACCGTGTCAACTTTGCGACTTTTCTTTTTCGCGTTAGACTTGCCGAATATCGCAGAGGTGACCTTGTTTGATATGTCCGAGAATCGACTCATTAGAAATTATTATTTTGTTTTGGTAATGCCGAACCCCAACGAATGCGGGCACCTGATGTGGGTTGTATTCGGGCGATGTCCGCTGTTATGTTCTCGCCTTTAGCCACGTTTTTAAGCCACGAGATTACGTCGTCGTATCGCCTCTCTCGTAGTTCCGGAATGTTGTGAGGCGCGATGCGGGAATGAAGTCTAAACAAGATAACGTCGACCATGTACTCAACGAGTTGTTGGTTTCGGTTGTCGCCTGCTGTGTATTTGGTCGTGTCGGTTGGTGCGGTTGCTGCGATCACGGAATACGTGGTGCCGGTTCCCCATGCACTCGTGCTTGTGTCGGGCGCGATGCCTGTTGATGGTAAAGTGGCCGTGTAGGTCTTATCGTTGTAGAATACTTTATCGCCGGTGCTGTACGTAGTATAATAGCTCCAATCGTTTTCCGGTGTCTTGGCGTAAAACATAGCGTACTGCGCACCGATAACGGTCCACTTCGACGCGTCCCATGCCTCCGCCACGGTTATCGCCGTGCTGCACTTGTAAACGAATCCATTATACAGCACAAGTGCGTTGAGCGTGTACGTAGATGCCGCGCTGTAAGCATTGGCGTTGAGGTAAAAACGGTCTTTCGCGTCGTAACTATGAAGGGGAGACCAAACCATGGTCTCGGTGAATTCCTTGGCAAGGTCGTATTTTTGGACTAGATATGAAGTGAGTAAACTTTGCGCTGCTTGTTCTGCTTGCGTGAGTAGGCTTGTGTCTGCGCCGATTATTTGCGTAAGGCTATCCGTTTGGATTAACGACTTGTAGTCCTGCGAAAAAAGGTAGCCCATATTTACTTTTTTACAAATTTAGCAAATTACCAATATAATTCGCATTTTGCTAAAATTTATTTTTGCTACCACCGCCTGTGAGGATTTGAGTCTTGCGTCCGCCTTTACGATACGTCGCGTATTTGTCCGCAAAGTACATAGTGAGGAAATACCGTTTCGCGTCGGACGGGTGCCCGAATTCCTCGTATGATATTTTCGTGACGGGGTGTATCTTCTTTGTCTTCTTTAACGTTCCGTCGCTGTCTTCGAGCGCGTATTGGTAGTCGTGAATTGACTTCGTACAACGTGACGCGATACGGATTCGCACACCTTCCACGCGACCTGCGTAGCACTCGTTTATAAATCCTGCAGACTGTACGACCGACGGATTCACCGAAGGCATTCGGAGTCTTGGGTGGTAGGCTTTTAGGTATTCAAGTATTTTCGTAAAGAAGTTCTCGCCTTTCTCGAGTTTGGTGTCTTGCCGCATCGACGTACGGTCGCCGTAAACGAATAAACCTTTCACGCGTTCGTGCGGGTATCGCTTAATAAACTCCACGCAAGTATCGTACACGCGGTTTCTCGGGTCCTCCAGACATATCTCGTCTATTTGTCGGACGTCGCCACCTTCGCCTTGCCAAATCAATAGCGTGAGATACGGGTTCACGTTTTCGTCCCACGTTATGTGCAACGGTAGGTCCTCGTCCCACTCGATGTCGGCCACATCGCGCGAGCTGTTGAAGTCCTTCCAGAATTCACCGCCCGTTCGAAGTTTACCCCAATCACCGAGGCCGTAGATTCGGTAGTAATTCGGATCCGTGAGTCGGTCTTGCTCGAAGTCGTCAATGGTGTGTTGGTCAACGAAGTGAGGACCTACGATATACTTGTTATCGAGATATGTTGTCTTGATTATAACGGCATTCCCTTTGTCGTTTATCCATTTGTCCGTGAGTTTCCAATCTTCGTATTTGAATCCTAGCTTCTCGGCTTCGGCGAGTAAATCGACGGGGCGCAAGTCCATCACATCAAACACGCTTTTCTTCACCCAATGATCTTCGTGTATCGGATTGAATAGACACATTATTTGCTGACCTCGCCTACCCCTCAAACGTTTTCGGACTTGCTTTAAATCTTCGAAGTTAAACTGCGTCACCTCCTCAAGGACGACTCTTTTGAATTGGGAGATACCTTTCACCTTCTCGGGGTCGTCTAGGCCTCTAAATCGAATAAATGCGCCCGTGGCGATACATTCGATATAGTTCTGTTGAATGATGAATTCGTCGTTTAGTTTCCACTTGCTTATCAACCCCTTGAAATCAGCGTAGATGGAGTCGAAAATATCACTTCCGAATTTACGCATAACAAGCGCGTTCTCGTCGCTACTTTCCAACATGAGACGTATTTGCGCTTGGCAGAATGTGTAGGTCTTGGATGCTGACGAACCACCGCGAAGCCAAATGTAGCGAATGGCAGGGTCCTGCATGTGCTCCATAAGGTGCCAATACAGGTTATTAAATAGCTTTTTGGATAGTTCTACATAAACCACTATTCGTCGGTGTAGGTTACTTTAATTCGCTTGTCCGTGAGAAGTATTTCCGATTTCGCTATTCCGTCGACGCCAATCATCTTCGCTAACTTGTCGAGCGTGGCGGGTTTATCCCACAACTTCACCTCGGTAGTTATTCCGGTCGGAATCTTATCGTCGCCTATTTTCTCGAATAGCTCAGTTACTTTGATGCTTGAAATCACAGCGCGGGTTCGCTTGTCGAGGTCCTTCACGGATTTAAGTCGTCCGTTTTCGTCATACAATTTACCAATATCGAAAAATCCTATCTTGGCGTATTCGTTGGCGATTTTGTCGGCGTCGATGTTGATACGGAGGCTCAGATTTCGCTTATATTCGGCGATAGTCTCCTGAATCTTGCTTTTTGATAACATGCGACTAGCTGCTTCTTGCGCAGATTTAGCGCCATAACCTGCAGCAATTGCCGCCGCTTTGCCGTTAAACTTGCGTTTCACGTATTCCGCGCAAAATAATTTCTGACGGTCATTCAGTCCGTTTGCTTCATCAATTTCGGTGAAAATATCTATGCTTTCGTTCGATTCCACAGCACAAATATAGCATTTTATCAAATTATTTAGCTTTTTGCTAAAGTTTTTGTTTGTGTTAGAATGGTAGCACCGTAGGCAGGTACAAGGACTACACGTACCAACTCGTAAACACCATCGAACAAACAATCAAAATGCCAATAATTCGCGTAAACATTCGGTGTGGCTATCCAATCTATCAATTTCGGCTTTGATTTTTGCTATTTCTTGTGGTGTTAGTGGCATGGTTATAATTTAAAATAGTTATCAATAATTTTAACACAGTTATCATATCCACACCCGAATACTGCCATGTAACCGTTATTTGCTAGTTTTTGAAGCGACTGCCATTGTTTTTGGATATGCTCACTCTCTCTCATTTGGCCTTTCTTGGTGTAGACCTCATCTTCGCTAATCTTTATTTCAATGATTAGCCCGGCAAATCCTCCGCATGGTTTCAATATAATCAGATCGGGAATTTTGTACTTTTTGCACCTAGTTTTTGCAAGTTTGACAGCTTGCCCCAGATCGGAA
>NZ_CALFIG010000068.1 GCF_937876455.1 uncultured Flavobacterium sp. | reverse complement strand
GAAATTCTTGAAAAAAATTTTTTAGATTTATTACCTTCTGAATGTTTTCAACAAAATTATAATCAATCTGGAGGTATAGCATATTTATTGAATCATGGTACTGTAAATAATGCGGATAAAGATCATATTGAAAGTTTAAAACAAGAAATAGAATTTTTAAAAGACATGTTAAGAAAACATAACTTTAAAAATTGAATTTTAAATTAAAAATCCCACACATGGTGGGATTTTTGAATTATCGTGTAATAGTTTGTTTTCTATCGGGTCCTACAGATACTACTTTAATGGGCACTTCTAATTCTTTTTCAATGAATTCGATGTAGGCTTTTAGTTCTGTTGGTAATTCATCATACGTTGTCATACCTGTTAAATCGGCTTGCCATCCTTTCATTTCTGTATAAATAGGTTCCACATTTTCGGGTTCAATATTGTATGGGAAGTGTTTAAGAATTTCGCCTTTGTATTTATAAGCGGTACAAACTTTTAATTTTGAAAATCCAGAAAGCACATCGCCTTTCATCATGTATAATTCGGTTACACCATTGATTTGAACGGCATATTTTAAAGCAACTAAGTCTAACCAACCACAACGTCTTGCGCGTCCTGTAACAGAACCAAATTCGTTACCTACTTTAGCCATGGTTTGTCCGTCTTCGTCAAAAAGTTCTGTAGGAAATGGTCCGCTTCCTACACGAGTTGTATACGCTTTGAAAATACCAAAAACTTGTTTTACACGATTAGGTGCAATTCCCAAACCTGTACAGGCTCCAGCTGCTGTTGTATTTGAAGAAGTAACAAAAGGATAGGTTCCAAAGTCTACATCCAATAAAGACCCTTGAGCGCCTTCGGCTAAAATCGTTTTTCCTTCTTTAAGAGCTTTGTTTAAGAATTCTTCAGAATCTATAAAAGTTAGTTTTTTCAATTCTGCAACTGCCGTAAAAAATTCATCTTCCATTTCACGTAAATTGTATTGTAAATCTACGTCATAGAATTTTATCATGGCTTCATGTTTATCGGCTAAAGAACGGTATCTTTCTTGAAAATCGACTAATTCAATATCGCCAATTCGCAATCCATTTCTACCTGTTTTATCCATATATGTAGGTCCAATTCCTTTAAGTGTTGAACCAATTTTTGCTTTTCCTTTTGCGGCTTCAGAGGCAGCGTCTAAAAGGCGATGCGTAGGCAAAATTAAATGTGCTTTTCTTGATAAAAGTAATTTAGACTGAATGTCGATGTTAAATTTTTGAAGTCCTTCTATTTCTTTTTGGAAAACTACTGGGTCCATAACGACACCATTACCAATAATATTTACATTGTTTTTATGAAATATTCCAGAAGGAATAGTTCGTAATACGTGTTTGATGCCGTCAAATTCTAAAGTGTGTCCTGCATTGGGTCCGCCTTGAAATCGGGCAATAATGTCATATTTTGAAGTTAGTACATCGACGATTTTTCCTTTTCCTTCGTCACCCCATTGTAATCCAAGTAGTAAGTCTACAGTCATGCTGTTGTTGTTTGTTGTTTATGATTTATTTGCTAGTTTTTGTTTTTTGTACCATAGAAATAAAGCGAATGATTATCTATGGAAATGCCAAATAATTCTTCCATGGTCTGTTTAATCTGTTGAATGCGAGGATCGCAAAATTCAATTACTTCCCCTGTATCCGTTAAGATAATATGGTCGTGTTGTTTGTCAAAATAAGATTTCTCATAATGGGCTTGATTTTGCCCAAACTGATGCCTTCTAACAAGTTTACAATCTAAAAGTAATTCAATGGTATTGTAAAGCGTAGCCCTACTTACACGGTAGTTTTTATTTTTCATTTTGATATATAATGATTCAATATCAAAATGTTCTTGATTTTCATATATTTCCTGAAGAATGGCATAGCGTTCAGGGGTTTTTCTATGGCCTTTTTCTTCTAAGTACTTTGTAAAAACATTTTTTACAATTTCTTGATTTTGATTGTTTTCCATTTGGAATAAATGTAATAATTACAAAGGTAACGTAATATTAGAAGTTTACAGAATGAAGTTATTAGTTTTTTTCAACAATATTCTAACAAACTATTAGGCTTGGTATACTCGAGTTACTTTGTCAATACCATCTACTTTTTTTATGTTTTCAATTAATTTTTTCAAAATGGTATTGTTTTGTACGACAACAGTAACTTGACCATAAAATATACCCGCTTCTGAACTTAGGCTGATGCTTTGAATGTTGACATGCATTTGATTTGAAATGACTTTTGTAAGTTCATTGGTTAAACCTAAAATATCCATACCTGTAATTTTCAAGGTAGCTTTAAAATCTTCTTGGCTGGAATCTATCCATTTTGCAGCTATAATACGGTACGCAAAATTTGATTGCATACTAATGGCATTTGGACAATCTGATTTATGTACTTTAATACCTTCATTTATGGTGACAAAACCAAAAACGGTATCACCAGGAATAGGATTACAGCAAGGCGAAAGTTTGTAGTCTAGTTTGTCCTGTTCTGCACCAAAAACTAATAAATCATACTTTTTACTGATTTCATTTTTTTGAATTTTATCTTCATCAGTGGATGATTTACGGGTAATAGTTTTTTTGAAAAAGTTAACTAATGTATTGCTCTTTAAAGCGGCAAAATCGCGAAGTTGTTGATTGTTTATGGCACCTATTCCCACTCGATAAAATAAATCTAAACTCGTTTGTAGTTTAAAATAATTTACCAATTCGTTTAGTGTTTGTTCGTTAAAATTGATTTTTAAGTGTTTCAATTTTCTAACCAATACCTCTTTTCCGTCTTCACCAATTTTCTTAATGTTTTCGTTTAATACATTCTTAATTTTATTTTTGGCACGTGAAGTAGTTACATAATCGAGCCATTGTGCATTTGGTTTTTGATTTGGAGAGGTAATTATTTCTACTTGATCTCCACTATTTAATACATGATTTAGCGGTACGAGTTTTCCGTTTACTTTCGTACCTCTTGTTTTTACACCAATTTCAGAGTGTATGCTAAATGCAAAATCTAGTGAAGTTGCTCCTTTTGGTAAAGATTTAATTTCTCCTTTTGGTGTAAACACATAGATTTCTTTTGCATATAAGTTGAGTTTGAAATCTTCAACAAAATCTACTGCATTTGTATTGGCATTTTCTAGAGCTTCTTTTAGTTGGTTTAGCCAAAGTTCTAAGCCATGTTCTTCAGATGATTCCCCATTTTTATATTTATAATGAGCTGCATAGCCTTTTTCTGCTACTTCATCCATACGCTCGCTACGCACTTGAATTTCTACCCAACGCCCTTTTGGACCCATCACTGTCACGTGAAGCGCTTCGTAGCCAGAGGATTTTGGAGAAGAAATCCAATCTCTCAGGCGACTTGGACTTGGACGATAATGGTCTGTTATAACAGAATAAATTTTCCAAGCTAAGAACTTTTCATCGTGTTCGTTAGATTTATAAATGATACGAAGGGCAAATTTGTCATATACTTCATCAAAAGTAACCCCTTGAACCTTCATTTTTCTTCTAATAGAATATATAGATTTTGGGCGCCCTTTGATCATAAATTCAATGCCTTCTTCCTTTAAAGAATTACTCAATACTTCTGAAATAGATTGTATATAAGCATCTTGTTCTTCTTTGGTTTCTTTAATTTTACTAACAATAGTAGTATATACTTCGGGTTCGGTGTATTTTAAACTTAAATCTTCTAGTTGTGTTTTGATATTGTATAAGCCTAAACGATGGGCTAGGGGAGCATAAATGTATAATGTTTCCGAAGCAATTTTAGCTTGCTTGTAATCGGCCATGCCTTCCATCGTTTGCATATTGTGCAATCTATCGGCAATTTTTATTAGAATAACACGTACATCGTCATGAAGCGTTAAGAGCATTTTCCTGAAATTTTCTGCTTGTAGCGAAATTTCTTGGTCTTTTTTTATTCTTGGTATTTTGGTTAATCCTTCAACAATTTGTGCAATTTTAGGATTAAACATTTTTTCAATATCTAAAATTGTAATTTCGGTATCTTCTACGACATCATGCATTAGTGCAGCCGCAATAGCAGTAGCTCCTAAGCCAATTTGCGAAGCTACAATTTTTGCTACAGCAATAGGATGAAAAATATAGGCTTCGCCCGATTTTCTCCGCTGTTCTTTGTGTGCATCAACAGCTACATCAAACGCTTTACGAATTAGTTTTTTATCTTCACTCGTTAAGGTTTGATAACTAATACGCAATAACTCTTTGTATTCTTGAGCAATAGCTTTGTTTTCTGCTTCTATATCAATTTCAGTCATAGTCAAATTTTGTAGCACATAAAAATAGTGTATAAAATTTAGATATCAAAAAAAGATTTTTGTGGTTACTGTTTTGTAAATTCTAAATCTTGAAAGTCGTAGCTAAAATCTGTTAATTCAGAAATAGCCGCCATTTTAATATTGGTATTGTTAGAAGTAAAAGTGATTAAGGCATCAGCATTAAAGCTTCTGTTGTACCATTTTACAGCAAATGTATTGTCTTTGTAAAAGAAAATTTCTCCAGCCAATTGTGGCGAACGTTCTGAATTAAAATACATTTTTCCTTTTTTCTCAGAAATTATAATGTTTCCAAACCAATTGTCTTTATAAGTACCTATGTAGTTTTTAGCTTCAATTTTTACTTTATTTTTTTGGTTTTCTTCAATTTTTGCCCAAACTTCTGTCGTTATTTTATCTGCTTTTGCAACGTTGTCTTTTTCTCTTTGGCTATACATTGTTACATAATCTTTGTACTCTATTTTTAAAAAAGCATCTTTAATAGTATTAGTAATGGCATTAAAAGCGGCACCCGATTGCTGATTGGTAAGTACTACAATGCCTAAGTTTAATTCGGGAAGGAGTGTTACTTGCGTTACAATTCCTTCTAATCCACCAGTATGTGTAACTTGTTTATACCCTTTCACATCACTTAAAAACCAACCTAATCCATAACCTGAAAAATGTGTAAAATAGGGTTCTCTGGTTTTTGCAGGAATTATAGTTTGGAGTTGCCACATTTCGTTATGCTGTGCTTCTGAAAACAGTCTGAATTGTTTTTCAGAGCCATATTTTCCTTGTTGCAATTGCATAATCATCCATTTACTCATGTCGTTTACAGAAGAATAAATTCCGGCAGCAGCATCAAATGATTGATTTTTATAACGTGAAATAACTTTTAGTTTTCCGTCTGTGGGCACATGAGGATCAACAATATTTGTGGTATCTTTTAAACGAACAAAAGAACCAGCACTAGTAGTCATTTCTAAAGGTTTCATGATTTTAGTTTCTATAAAATCACACCATGACAAACCGCTTACTTTTTCTATAACTTCACCTGCTACAATATATAACAAATTATCATAATCATATTTAGTTCTGAACGATGAAACGGGTTTTAGGTATTGTAAATTTTCAATAATGTCTTTAGGTTTAAAATTTCCCCCATCAGGCCAAATCATTAAATCGCCTGCACCTAATCCAAGACCACTCCTGTGTGTAACCAAGTCGCGTACAGTAAATTCATTTGTAACATAGTCGGTATACATTTTAAAATTAGGCAAGTATTTAGTTACTTTATCATCCCAATTCATTTTACCTTCGTCAACTAGCATAGCTATGGCAGCAGTTGTAAATGCTTTACTATTTGAAGCTACTCCAAAAAGCGTGTTTCCATCTACTTTATCTTTTTTTAGAATAGATTTTACCCCATAACCTTTGCTGTGAATTATCTTTCCGTCTTTTACAACAGCAACAGCAACACCAGGGACATTAAATGCTTTTAATGTGTTTTCGGCTACTTCATCAATTTGTTTTTCTGTAATTTGCGAAAACGCTGTAAATGAAGTCAATAAGGCTATTAAAAGTGTTTTTTTCATTTGTTTATTTTTTGTTTCAAGTTTCAAGTTTCAAGTTTCAGTTTTTTTGTTTTTAAAATCCACGCTGTCTTTTAGCTTCGAATACTAAAATGGCAGCCGCTACCGAAACGTTCATCGAGTCAATAACGCCTTGCATGGGAATGTTGATATTTTTAGTGGCGTTTTGTCGCCAAATTTCGGTAATTCCTGTGGCTTCTGTTCCAACGACTAAAGCACTAGGTTCGTTATAATTTTGTGTGTGATACGTGGCTGAATCTTGCAAAGTCGCACAATAAATATTTATGTTGTTTTCTTTTAAATAAGCAATTGCTTCTTCTGAAGTCGCCACGGCAATTTGACGTGTAAACAGACACCCTACACTTGAGCGTACAATATTTGGATTATACATATCCGATTTTGGATTGGCAATAATAACGGCATCAATATTAGCTGCATCGGCTGTTCGTAATAAAGCGCCTAAATTTCCTGGTTTTTCTAATCCTTCTGCGACTAAAATCAATGGGTTTTTGCCTACTTTTAAATCTGATAAATGTAAGGGTTTTGATTTAGCAATGGCGATAATTCCTTCGGTTGTATCGCGATAGGCAATTTTTTGATACACTTCTTTAGAAATTTCAATTTTCAGATGTTCAGCTATTTGAATTTTTAGCTTTTCAGCTTTTCCTGATAATTCTGGACAAAAAAGTACTGTTTCTACTTCGTAACCGCCTTTTATGGCTAATTCAATTTCACGCTGCCCTTCAATTACAAATAAGCCCAATTGTTTTCTTACTTTGGCTTTGTCTTGCAATTGAATTAATTGTTTGATGAAAGGGTTTTGAACGGAAGTGATTTGTTTCATTATGAGTGACTAAGTTGCTAAAAATCTAAGATACAAAGTTATCTTTTTTAAGGATAAAAACAAAGTCGCAAAACTTATGGCTTTGCGACTTTAAATTTATTGTTTAACTTCATTTTTCATGTTCTGCCCTTCATACTTTTCTTTATATCTTTTATACAATTCCGTTTGATGACTTTCCAAGCTAATTTGTCTACCATCTATAAAGGCGTGTGTAATTAAATTGGTTTTCATATCCAATGCATCTCCAGCAGATATAAATAGGGTAGCGCTTTTTCCGGTTTCCAATGTCCCATATGAGTCAGCTATACCAAGTATTTTAGCGGTGTTTGAAGTAATGAGTTTTACCGCATCTTCTTTAGACATTCCCCAAGCGGCACAACTACCGGCATAAAAAGGAATGTTTCTTACTTCTTCTCCAGAGAGATGGCAAAGATGTGAGGAACCTGACATAGCTCAAAGACAAGGTATATTTAATGAAACCGATGAAAAATTT
>NZ_CALFIG010000067.1 GCF_937876455.1 uncultured Flavobacterium sp. | reverse complement strand
TCTTCCGTAAGATCTCTCCCAAAATTATCTAAAACAGGTGTTTTTGATTTTTTGTTGGTTTTAGTTCCACTTCCGCTTGCAGCTGAACCCATTCCGCTATCTTTAAAATTTTCTTCTCCAGAGTCGTCATAAGATTCTGCTCTAGGGGTGTTTTTTAATATATCTTCGCTTTCATTCATATTGACATATACTTCTTTTACATTTTCGTAATTTATTTTTAATTTATTGAGCAATTTTGTTGTGGGATCATTGTCGTTTTTTAACACACACAACAATAATAATGCTGTACTTATAGAAGTAGTGTTGAAAAGTTTTGCTTCTAAAAAAGTATATTTTAGTGCTCTTTCTGCTTGTCGCGTCAAGTGCAAATTCTTTTTATCATTACTTAAGTCGGCGCTAGGGTTAGCTGGACTTAACAGCTCTACTTTTTTTCGTAATACTTCAAAATTAACTTGAAGAGCATTAAAAATATCTATTGCGCTTCCATTTCCGTCTCTAAGTAACCCTAGTATAAGATGCTCAGTGCCAATAAAATCATGACCTAGTCGTAAAGCTTCTTCTTTACTGTAATAGATTACGTCTTTTACTCTAGGTGAAAAATTATCTTCCATAAAATCATTAAAAAATCTCTTGTAAAATTACTAAAATAAGTGCGGCTATACAATAGGGCTACTTACATTTGCTAATTGACAAAAAAAAAATGAAAAATAAAAATCTTAGCGGTTTTATTTTATTAAAAAAACAACTAATAATTGTTGATAAGTATTTGAATTTTATTGATAATTATTAGTCAAAAAAAAGCAAAATATCGTATATTGGCACGTTTTATAAAATCGAATAAAAATTAAATAAATACGTATGTCTGAAGGAGAAAAGTTAATACCAATTAACATTGAAGACGAAATGAAGTCAGCCTACATCGATTATTCGATGTCGGTAATTGTATCTAGAGCACTTCCTGATGTGAGAGATGGTTTAAAACCAGTACACAGAAGAGTTTTATATGGAATGTATGAACTAGGAGTGCTTTCAAATAGGTCTTATAAGAAATCTGCTAGAATTGTTGGGGAAGTATTGGGTAAATATCACCCACATGGCGATACATCGGTATATGATGCTATGGTTCGTATGGCTCAAGAATGGAGTTTAAGATATTTAATGGTTGACGGACAAGGAAACTTTGGTTCTGTCGATGGAGATAGCCCTGCTGCAATGCGTTATACTGAGGCTAGAATGCAAAAAATATCAGAAGACATGTTGGCAGATATTGAAAAAGAAACTGTTGATTTTCAATTGAATTTTGATGATTCTTTACAAGAACCAAAAGTATTGCCAACACGTGTGCCTAATTTATTAATCAATGGTGCTTCTGGTATTGCTGTAGGTATGGCGACAAATATGCCTCCTCATAATTTAACAGAAGTTATTGATGGGACATTAGCTTATATTGATGACAATGAAATTGAAATCGATGAGCTGATTAAATATGTTAAAGCTCCTGATTTTCCAACAGGTGGTGTTATTTATGGGTATGAAGGTGTTAAAGAAGCCTTTAAAACAGGTAGAGGAAGAATCGTTATGCGTGCCAAAGCTGGTTTTGAAGAAGTAAATGGTAGAGAATCTATCATTGTTACTGAAATTCCTTACCAAGTGAATAAGGCCGAAATGATTAAGAAAACGGCTGATTTAGTAAATGAAAAGCGAATTGAAGGAATCTCTACCATTAGAGATGAATCGGATAGAAATGGTATGCGTATTGTATATGAGCTTAAACGTGATGCAGTTCCTAATGTGGTGCTAAATACGCTTTATAAATATACACAACTTCAATCTTCATTCAGTGTAAATAATATTGCATTAGTAAACGGAAGACCACAAATGTTAAATCTTAAAGATTTGATTCATTATTTTGTAGAACACCGTCATGAAGTAGTTGTTAGAAGAGCT
>NZ_CALFIG010000066.1 GCF_937876455.1 uncultured Flavobacterium sp. | reverse complement strand
GGAATGGACACTTTTATTGACGAAGAAAATAATGAAGTAAAGTATTGTACTATTCGTTACTGGCAGCGTGAGTTATATCCAGAAGGTGGAGTAATTAAAACGGAATTAAAAACCTATTCTTTACAAGATTTAGCTATTACAGAAAGTGAAGAAAATGGAATTACTTACGTTCAAGATGCCCTACCTGTATTAAGTGGTTTTATTCAATTATTAGGGTATTCAGGTATAATCAATCCAGCCCGTGAAACATTAGAAAATCATGTTGTTTTAGAAATTGATGCACCGAATGGTTATCCGTTAAGAGAAAAAACACGTCCTAAAACAATTAAAGAATGACCGATTTTGCTGCCTTTATAATTGCTGTATTTGCTTGGTTAATAACTAGGGTATTTGGTATTGTTTTATTACCTCGGTCTATATTTTTAGCTATTAAACAAAAGCGTTTAAATACTTACTTTTATGAGATTGGTAGAGGTTTTGATATATTGGCTAACAAACTTTACGAACCCGCTTTAAATTCAAAATTGCAGCGTAATGGTCGCAAGTTTGGACAAGATGAAACAATTAGCCAGTGCATGGCGTTTAATAAGAAGTACGGATTCGACACTTCAACAGCCAAATGGTGGGAGAAAAGAATCAATACAATAGATAAAAACCACCTAGAAAAAACCCTAAATAAAACCAAGTATGACCTCAATTGAAAAAACAACTATTCCTATAACTAAAGTAGCCGCAATTGTTGGCACGGTTGTAATATTATTTGCTAATTACTATACTACCGTTAATGCAGTAAAAGAGGGTATTGCAGACGTTCGGAACGAAACAAAACTAGAATTACAAGATTTGCGAAATGAGGATAAATTAATACGTGCCGAGATTAGCACGGTTAATGCTCAAACTAATGAAATGAAAGACGCAATAGTTAGTTATATCGGTACGGGATTAAAGCCAGAAGAGCCAAATTTAAAGCGTAAAAGATGATTTTAAGACTAAAAAGAACAGACTTTACAGATGTAAGTACTATTGGTGAACTTTCAATAGATGGTACTTTCTTTTGTTATGTGCTAGAGGATAAAGATAGAGGTTTGTTACAGTCTGACTTATTAGGCGCAATTAAATTAAAGAAACTTTACGGTATTACGGCTATTCCAAAGGGCACTTATAAAGTAAAACTTTCGATGTCTAATCGGTTTAAAAGACTACTACCCGAAATACTTGACGTGAAAGGATTTGAGGGGGTAAGGATTCATCGAGGTAACACGGCGACAGATTCATTAGGGTGTTTAATTTTAGGATTTAAAAAGGCTAAAAACTCTGTATTTGAAAGTACTAAAGCAGAATTAGCTTTAATGGAAGTGTTAAAAGGCCAAACGGATGTTACATTAGTAATAGAATAGCGTACCTTTACTGTTCTTACTTATGGGAAAAACAACGGAACAATACGAGCTTGAAATCTGGCTTTTAAAGAAAGATTTGGAGTTCTGGCGCAATAGTGTTAATTTAAACATAATTGTAAAGCAGACTGAAAAAATAAGGCAATTAGAGGCACTAATAAAAGAGATGGCGCAAAGCAAATGAAAGAGCTTTTAAAATGGTTTGGTTTACTTAATGAAAAGGGCGAACCATCAGGACACAAGTACACAAGTTTTGCGGCAACTATTATGATTGCTTACGTTCATTATAAAGGATTGAATAAAGAAACTGCAACTACATTTTTAGTAGTGGATTGGTTAATGGTTATGCTTTTATTAGGCCGTGTTACTTTTTCTCAAATTTTAGAACTTAAAAACGGGGAGAAAAAACAAACCCCAACTGAATGATAAATCGTGCATTAAGTGTGTTTTTAGGGGTTAATGAATGACTTATAAGACAAAATTCGCACAATAAAGCAGGGTACTTTATTAAGCGATTATAGCTTTATTTGGAATTGAACTCCAAATTTTTCCAATCCAAAAACGCAAAATTTTGTATATTTGGACTAACCCGAGCGGGTATAAAAAGTAACAATAACACTAATTTAATACCGAACGGGTATGAAAAAAATACACAAATACACCCTAACCTTTATTTTCTCGGCTCTTATTGCAGTAATAGCGGTACTTTGCTGGTATTTGCAGCATAGAAAAGTGCGTGTTGAAACGGCAAATAGATACGTTTATTTACGTGCAAAAGCTGATAGTACACAGAAAGTAATTGAGTATAAAACCAAAGTTACTACTAAGTATGTTACCAAGTGGTTACACGTAAGATATGATTCAATAATACCATGTAACGAAAAGTTGTTAATTTGTGACACGGTAATACGGGCGGATAGCTCGCTAATAGCCTCGTATCAGGCACTAGACACGATACAAAAGGCCGCAATTTGCGAATTGCGAAACAACTTAACAGACACTTGTAAGTACTACCAAAAGGAAATTAAAAAGCAGAAACGGCAAAAGTGGGTAGCTATTGGTGCTGCTATTTTGTTAGCTGCAAAAAATGTTGTACGTTAGCCCAAACCTAACGGAATGAGAAGATTATTTTTTGACATCGAAACAGGCTTTAATCTTTGCGCTGTTTGGAAAACTGGCTATAACATTACTGTACCACACGAAGCAATAATTAAAGAGGCCGGCATTATTTGCATAGCTTATAAATGGGAGGGGCAAAATAAAGTTTATCATTTAGAATGGGATAAAAACCAAGATGATAAAACAATGTTGCAAAAGTTTGTCAAGATAGCTGAACAGGCCGATGAACTTGTGGCACATAACGGGGATAACTTCGATATTAAGTGGGTAAGAACCCGCTGCTATTACCACCAAATACCCGTAATGCCTTACTTTACCACAATAGATACTTTAAAGGCGGCTCGTTCAAACTTTAGATTTAATTCGAATAAATTAGATTACATACACAAATACTCTGGAGGTGTCGGCAAAAACCACACCTCTTTTGATTTATGGAAAGATATTGTAATGAAAAAAAGTACTAAGGCCATGAAGATAATGACCGACTACTGTAAACAGGACGTTGTTATTTTAGAAGACACTTACCAAAAAATGCGCCCGTACTTAAAACCAAAATCTAGTATTGCAGAGTATAAGTGTGATTGTTCTCATTGCGGCAGTTCTAATATAAGAGTAAAGAGTTATAAGGTTTCTGCCGCTGGTGTTAAGTATGTTCAGGTACAATGTTTTGATTGCGGGCAATACCAAAAAGTAAACGCTAAATCTTTTGGCAACTCAATGAAACAAAAGGCGGTTGATATTTCTAAACGTAAAAAATAATGTTGTTCACGGTTCAAATTTGGGATAGGCACAAAAGAACGGATTTTGACGAACTCGGAAACATAATATTTATACCAATTCAAGATAATAACGATGATGAGCCTTGGAAAAAGTTTAAGGCCGTTATTGATTTAGAAGAAGTTAAAATTGATTATTTTAAAGAGGATGTTATTTTCCAAAACGATGAAATGCCCGTGCAATGTGTGCAATTATATCTAAATGACGGCTCTATGTTAATAGCCAGACAATCCCTAGAAACAGTAGTAAAGAATTACGAAGCGGCAAAAAAGGGGATTGAGCAGCCTAATTAGACCCTCTTACCCTGCACACACCTAACAATAATTCTAATAAGTTCAAAAGTAAAGAATAAGGCGGTGTTAAGGTATAACCAAAACACCACTAATTCATCTATGTGTAGGCTTATGTATTTAAGTAGGTTATCCATTATTTGTTTCAAAAGTTAATTCTTTACCCTCTTTTATCAACCTATCAAAATAGTATCGAAGCCCATGTTTCATCGCTTCATTTTTAAAGCTGGGGTTTTCAATACTAAAATCTAAATCGTGCTTTTTAGGAATATTACCCCGTTTAATACTTTCGTCTTTTAGCTTAAACTCATATGACCTTTGTGCCTCGATTTGTATTTGTTTCCAGTCCTCTTTTAAAATCAACGTTTCAACCCCTAAATGTTCTTTAATTACGTTGTACATTGCTGCTGCTGTGTAAGGCATCCGACCACTTTCTTTGTAGTCTTTAAAGGCATTTATAGCGGCGTTACGGTAAAACTCTGGAGTGTACCATACGGGTTTTTCAGCTTGCACTTTACTTCGCTCGTAATCTAAATGAGCAGTCCACGCCTTGCCACGTTCTGGTAATTCAAAGTACCACTTTATAAACTGGTGATAGGTTTTAGCGCACATCCCGAAGTATTGCCCCGCTTCACCTCTTATTCCTAATCTAAACGCTTCTTTTACCTCTGGCAATGTAAGAGCCTCAAACTTGCCTTTTAACTCATTACGTAAAGCCTGAGCCTGTAAAAACAACATTTCCTTTGTTAGCTTCTCTGTGTTGGTTGTAATTTCAAAGTGTGAAAGTTGAATAATATCGCAAAGCTCGTGCATTATTATAGATTCACTATTCAAGTCTTTAATAGCCTTAAAACCTATCCTTTTTTCATTAAAGGGGTTAACCTTGTATTCTTGGATTTCGCTCATTTGAATAAGTTTTTTCGATTAAATCGTGTACTCCGTTGTTTACCTCGATAGCGTGTTGAACTTGGTTTGGTACTTCTTTAGTTTTCTCTAAAAATATACCTTGATAGTTACCCGCTATTGTACGCTCGATTGCCTCAATAGCTTTCTGTTCCGTTGTTTTACTTAGTATTTTAAGTGCTGCCTGTAATGCTATTTTTGACTTTCTACGCCACTTAGGTTGAGTTAATAATGTTTCCCACGTTTCAATAAAGATAGTTGAATTAAACGGGATTATTAACTCGTGTTGGTCTAGTAAGCTATCTAAGTCTTTTGCTACATCTAGGTCGCAATTTGCCATAGCCATTTGCCTAGCGTGTCTTATGTACTCAATCGTTTTTTTTTTCATTTCCGTTTCGCTAAGTTACATATTTAATCCACATAATTCTAAACAATTAGAACATTTCCCCATAAAAGTTTTACGGTTAAATTTACTAACTAAAGATTTACCAGACATAAACTTCATTTTTTTGACATTTATAATACCATCTAAAACTAGCGGGTTATTTTTACTTTTTGCTTACTGCAATAGCTTTTACCCGTGTATCCAAAGTTTCGGCTTATTCGGTGGGTGCAGTTTAAACACTTGTTTGTATCGCTCATTTGCTTTTATTTGGTGTATATGCGCTACGAGTAGCGGGTAGCCGCTAGTTAGCCGCAATACTCGGACAGCCTCCGAACAGCGACATCGTAATATTGTTTTTCTTTTTCAATACCTATGAATTGACGATTTGTTTTCAGACAAGCCAAGCCAGTAGTTCCTGACCCCATTGTATTGTCTAATACTATTTCATTTTCATTGGTATAAGTGTTTACAAGCATTTCAAGCAATCCAAGCGGTTTTTGTGTTGGGTGTTCAATTCCGTGTTGGCTGTTTGCTACATTATGTTTATAAACGCTTCGTGGGTATCTATCTGTTTGTCCTCCACTTATTATTTGCTCAAACTTGCCGTAGTTAGTGGTTTCTTTCAATCTTTTCCCACTTACATTACTTGGCTTATGCCCACTTGTTTTTTGTGGGTTGTAAGTTCCTATTTGCTCATAAAAAACCAATATGTTTTCGTGTGCTTTCATTGGTTGCTTTTTAGCGTTTAAGTGTCCGCTTGCTCTATCCTTTTCCCATATCCATTCGTATTTTAACCACTTCAAATTTGAAGCACCCAATGTAATTGAAAATGGTATTTGAGCAAATAATAAAACTACTCCTCTATCCTTTAAAATCCGCTTGTATTGCTTCCATAGTTCATCCAATGGCAAAACACTATCCCATTTGTTTTGTGTTGTTCCATAAGGCAAATCTGCAATAATAGCATCAACACTTTTATTAGGTATTGAAGGAAAAACATCAAAGCAATCAGCCCAGAATAAAGTACTGCGGCTAACATCGGCTTTGTGCAAGTGGGGGTTATCTGCTAAATTCATCATCTGTATTTCAATTAAAGTTTAGTGGTGGGTTGAAACTTTCGTGCCTTGATGCCCACCTGCACAAAGCCGCAAAACGTTAGGCGTAATATTAAAACTCGTCCCGAAGAACCTTTTGAGTAATAACATGACTAACTACTTGATATATGTGTCCTAACTTGCAATAAATATCATCGTTTTTTATATTTTCGTGGTCAATCAGCCTTACAACTTCTTCGCTGTAAACTCTATCTTTTGAGTGTCTTGTGCTTGTTTCTTTCAAAACTAAACGTAGTTGGTCATTAGTGTAATCATCTAATAACACCTGAGCAATACTACGCCTAACAGCACCTATACCCAATTGGGCAGTTTCTTTGTTTATTGAATCTTCTTCCATTTTATTAAGTTTTATTTGTTATTGTAAATTTGTGTTTCAAATCGCCCAACTGGGCATAGCTGCGGAACGTTAGCTGCAACTGCTACCGAACAGCTCCGATTGAACATTATCCATACATTGCAACATTTCAATTTTAGTTTCCCCTTTGTATCCACGTTTCAGATAATAAACTGCACACGGAAACCCGAATGGAAACCCTGCCTTGCTTGCTGGCAAAGTATGTATTGATACAAACCCGCCATATTCAAATATTAGTTTTAATGTTCCCAAACTCTTAAACATTTTTGCAACAGGAACAAGTAAAACTATGTTATCAGCCAAAGCAAAGGAGTGTTCTAAAAAGCGGTTGTAATCGCTGTAAGGGGGGTTTGTTACAATCCAATCTACTTTATCATTGTAATCGTAATAGTTCCTGCCTTCTGCAATTTCACACCAATCTGTATTTTCAGGGAGGTATTGCAAAAATGCTCCCTCGCCTTTACACGGTTCTAATACTTTGCCAACAATGTCAAACATTCCGCAAATCTGTTTTGCCAACCAATCTGGCGTAAATACCACGTCATTCGGGTTTAAGTGTGCATACTTTCCCTCAATGTATGGATTATGTTTCTGTCCTTTTATACTTCCCATTTTTGTTATTTAATTAAGTTCCTACTAAATTCACCGCAGCAGCAGCTAACAGCGGTTTTGTGCAAGCTGCCCGACCGCTCAATGCCAACGCTTCGCAGCCTGACACAAAGCCGCAAAACGTTAGGCGTAATTCTACCCACAGTAGTAGCAGAACTTATAGCCTTTATTTACTCTCCTTGTTAGACAGCATTGACACCATTCTTTATTGCCAACCCTTCCATATTTTTCTTCATCAGAAAGTCTCTTATTAAAATTCTGTTTTCGCTTTGTAATCTTATTATATCGTGGATTATACTTTTGTATCAAAGCAAATTCAGTATCTAACATCTCTTTTTCATCCTTACAAATTTTGATTATTTCAAAACGAAAATCCTTACCATTGGATTTGTGCCAACGAAATCTATCGGCAGGTATTTGAATTGTCGTTCCTATATAAAGTAGTTTTTTGCCATCTTTTTCTTTTGGCAATCCTTTGTAAACATAAAAACCTTTGGTAGTTATGTCTGATATTTCGCAAACCTTATCCAAGTCAGAAGAAAGAACTACGCCTAACACTGCATTGGCTATATTGCCGCCTGATGTGCTAACTTCAACTTTGGTGCTACTATTTAACTCTGTACTCATATTAATCTTTTGTTTTTCAATTACGGCAACATCGCCAATACTTTTACGTTATAGCGCATTTGGCTGCTTACGAATTGCCTTGCGCTGGCACGGAGGCCACCCGCGAACCTTCGCACACATGCAAGGCAAGCCCACGCACACGCCAAACGTACCCGCTTGCCCGCATGCCGACCCGATGGCGCTATAACAACAGCTATCGGTAAAACAACTCATAACTAAGTGAACTGTAATAAAAATTTCAATTGTTTTCATAATCATTGATTTAAAAAATTGTCATTCGCTTGCATTGCTTTGTAGTCCACAAATTCGGGTTGCCTTTGTTGGCTTTCATAATCGGTTACAATCATGTATTCACCGTAAAACTTTGTGGCAATCTCTCCGGTCTTAATTTCACGGCCTTTGGCTATGTCTATAATCATTAAGTTACGGGTTGGTATGGTTTCGTTTTTGTAATCGTAACCGTCCGGGTGTAGGTCATAGTATTCCGGCCTCCACAGGAACATTACAATGTCTGCGTCCTGCTCAATGGAGCCTGATTCTCTTAGGTCAGAAAGTTGAGGCCTTTTGTCATCCCTGCGCTCAACTTCCCTGCTCAACTGTGATAAGGCAATGATTGGTATATTCAATTCCTTTGAAAGCGTTTTTAATCCCCTGGTTATGTATGAAATTTCCTGCTCCCGGTTGCCTTTAATGTCCCCATGCATTAGCTGGAGGTAGTCAACAATTAGGAGTTCAATCGCATAATCCATTTTCAGTTTAATGGCTTTGATTCTCAAATCAGCCATTTTTATGTTTGGGGTGTCATCAATGTAAATGGGCGATCCAATAAGTTTGTTGCATCTCCCGCTTATTTGCTGGAGCTCATAGCGACTTATGGACTTTTGATTTATGGCTGAACTACTCACTTCGCTTTCGGAGGCAGCCATTCTGCCTACTAATTGCTTGGCAGTCATTTCAAGGCTGAACACGGCCACTGGTTTGTTTAATGCAATGGCTGGGTGTTTTGCGAATTGAAGGGCCACACAAGTTTTTCCCATCCCTGGACGCGCTGCCAATACCATTAAAGTTCCGTCCTGCCATCCACCTGTATGCTGGTCCAGCTTTGTCAATCCGGATGGAACTCCGGCAATTCCTGGGGCCTCAAGTGACTTGTTTATGTCATCCACAATGGCATTGAAAATATCACCTACGTGCTTTGTATTGTTTGACACATACTGAAGCATGGACCGTAATTCGCTACCGGCTTCCTCAATTAAATCAAAACAATCCACATTTGGTTCGTTTGCTCTTTTGTGAATATAACTTGAGAGTCTAATCAGTTCGCGAATCAATAACCACTCATTAAGCTTGTAAACGTGTGTTTCAATGTTTGCGGCGGACGCCATTCTAAGGGTCAGTGATGAAACGTAATAAGCACCACCAACAAAGTCGAGCATGCGAGTTGTTTTTAACTCAGAGCAAACGGTTAAAATGTCAATGGACTGGCCTCTCTTTTGGATGGCCATGATTGCTCGGTAAACAGCCTGGTTTTTGTTGTCATAAAAAAGTTCCTCTTTAAGCATTGGCTGAACTATACTTAGGCAATGTGGCTCCAAAATAATGGCCCCCAGGACGGCGTTCTCTATGTCAATGTTATGGGTCATATTTGGTTACGTTTTTTTGGTCCTGCTGTATTATTGCTTTTCTGTTTCAAGTACCAGTTCTTAAAATGCTCGGCGAATTTTATGCCGTTGGGATAGGATAGATTGGCCGCTTTACGAAATGCAGGGAGGGCAGCAACCAACACTGACTTGTCCACTTTGAGAATCCTGGCAATGTTTTCGCAGTTTACTGAGTTCGGAAAGTCTTTGAAATAGGATTCGAGTAGGTTTTGGTTTTCATCTGTTCGGGTTGGCATTGGTTCGGGTTCTGCTTTCTCAACAGGCATTTCCTTCGCTTCCGGCTGATTGCCGCTTGATGCGCTCGCATGCCAACGCTTGTTTGCGCTTTCTCTATTCTTTGATGACTTTGATTCCCATTTGCGCAGGTCCCTTTTTAACGTTTGCTTAATTGGCTCAAAAGCAATCGCCGTGATTCTGTCAGGCGGAGTCGGGTTTTGGTCATTAACGTACCTTAAATAATGCTTAAAAAGAACGCCAGCTTCCTGATCAGTCAATTCCTCAACGGTGTGTATTATGTCGCAGTAAAGTAAAACTGACTTTTTATTCTCAGCCATTACAAAAAATATCCCTACTCCAACATAGCTGAACCCTGGCCATTTGACCTGAGAATGTTGTTTCGGGAATATTTTTCAATTTTTTCATAGGGTTCAGCTAAAGCAAAAATACTAAATGTTTAATGGTTGTGCAAGTTTTATTTGTTAAATTATTTCAGCGAATCATGGGCGGCCACAAGTTCCCTAATCCTTCTACCTTCTTTTGTTGACTTTGGTGATACCTGCAAAGCCCAATCGAGCAATACATCAGCCCACCAATGCCTAATCCTTGTTAAACTTCCAGGTGTGGTTTGGTCTGTCATAATCTCCGAGGACGAGCCTTTCAAGTTTTTTGAGTTTTCCATCTTTGGTTAGTGTATTGATTGAACGTCTTATTGATGTGATCGGGTATTGTTTGCCAATTTTTGCAAGTTCATACTGAACATTAAACGGGGTAAATTCTTTTTCGGGATTGAATCTGAAAACATCGTAAACAAGCGCATCCTGTTTGTCTGCTTTTTCAGAGAACTCAATCAGAGATTGACCGGTTTGGTATGTTGTATTGTAGTAGGGCATTTTAAACTGTTTTTGAAAAGTGAGGCTCAAGCATGGTTCCGCCTAAGAGAACCCGCTCCTTTAAAAGTTCCTTGTCCGCTTCAGGCACATCAAACGAGATAACGTGCATGTTTTTGTAAAAGCAGCCATCGGGCAAATAGGGCAGTTCCTCGTCGTTACCATTGGCAATCCAGTAATACTTATATGCCTCATCCGGTGGAACTGAAAAGCACAATTCCCGTATTTCCTGAAGTTCGGAGAGGTAAGGCATGTAAACAATCAACTCAGCTTTGTTTGAATTGGTCAAAACTGCATTTGAAACAAGCTGCCAGTAATACTCCTCTCCTTTGTCGTGGTTTTGTCTTACTTCCTCAATGGTTTTGCACTCGGATAGAATACAGAAGGATTTGAGGGTTTCGGGGCATTTCACATCACAAACGGTTCCGGGTTCCTTCCTTGCATCGGGGCTGCCTGACCAATATTCAATCGTTGGGTGAATAATTGTTTCATGGCTGCAAAGGATGTATTCAAGTCCCAGGAGGTCAAACACCCGCTTTTCGAGTAGTTTGCCCCAACTTAACGGCCTTGCGTTTGATTCAGCTGAGATGGCCCGTCCGAGTTTGCGCTCAAAGTTGCGTTCCTTTATGTAGGTTATTGCCTGAACACCAAAACCGTTAGCCTGTTTGCCGGATGACATTAAAGCCCCGATTTTGCTGCTCGTAAAGTTTCCGATTCTGGCTGAGTTATTAACCATTGTTTGCATGGCTTATCGGGTTAAAATTTTGTGAACTTTTCCGTACGACTGTGTTTCCTTGTTATTCAGCACCCGTTCAATGAACGTCACCTCCTCAGCCGTAATTTTCTGTAATTCCTTATCGGTGGTTTCGTATAAGAACTGGAGGTCATCGGGATCATGATTTACCGCCGTACTCAAAACCTTATGGTTTACGTCCTCAACTTCGCCATCCGTTACTTCAACACCTGAAACAACACTCAGAAGCCATGCCCTTCCTTTACGGGTGGCTTTACCAATGATTGAATCAACCGAGGCGTATGAATCAATCTTAATAGGAATCGGCACAACCTCTGTTTTTTGTTCGCCGTTAAGCTTCCAGGTGATATTCACATCCACCGCCGCGCTGGTCTTTTCCTGATTTACTTTTGGGAGGCCGCAAACAATCCGGTATGATAGGCCAGGGAATCGGTTTAAAAGGTATCCGCACCCCTCTTTTGTAGGGTACATATTACCGGCGATAATGTTAAATTGGTTTCCGGTTGGCTGCAATCCCATGAGGACGGCTTCGATAAGGCAGTTTTTTACGACTTCAACCGGATAGCCACCGTTTTT
>NZ_CALFIG010000065.1 GCF_937876455.1 uncultured Flavobacterium sp. | reverse complement strand
CTATGTTAAGATATAAATTATATAAAAAATTTGAAGAAATAGGAGGTAAATTCACTTCAGTTATTAGTCCTTTTGCTCATATAGGAAGCTATGGAAATACCATAGAAGAAGGTTCTAATATTATGACAAATGCTATATTAATAAATGACATTCATGTAGGTAAAGGAGGATTAATTAATTTATCTTGTACAGTAGGACATGATGTGTTAATTGATGATTTTGTAGAACTTTGTCCAGATGTAAATATTTCTGGAAATTGTAAAATTGGAAAGTTTACATTTATTGGAACTAATAGTACAATTCTACCTACTATTGAAATTGGATCAAATGTAATTGTTGCAGCTGGATCAGTTGTTACTAAAAACATTCCTGATAATTGTATGGTAGCAGGAATTCCAGCTGTTATAAAAAAAGAATTACCACCAATAGAATAAGAATATGGACATTAATAAAGAAGCACATCATGCCTATGAGGTAATCGCTAACGGAGGTATAATATTGTATCCAACAGATACCGTTTGGGGAATTGGTTGCGATGCTACGAATCCAGCAGCCATTAAGAAAATTTATGCTTTAAAACAACGTGAAGAAAGTAAAAGCATGATTGTACTAATGAATGGCGAAAAAATGATGTATAATGTATTTAAAGACATACCGGATGTAGCGTGGGAAATTTTGGATTATTCAGAAAAACCCACAACACTAATTTTAGATAAACCTCGAAATGTGGCGCCAAACATTATTGCAGAAGACAACACATTAGCCATTAGAATAGTTACGGAACCCTTTTGTTTTAAACTAATGGAGCGTATGAAAAAACCATTAGTATCCACTTCGGCAAATATTTCTGGACAACCTACACCAAAAACATTTAAAGAAATAAGTCCTGAAATTATAAAAGGTGTAGACTATGTAGTAAATTTACAGCGCGATAAAGTTTGCAAAAATCCTTCTACGATTATCAAATTAGGTTTAGATAGTCAAGTAAAAGTGATTCGCAAATAAAAAAGCACCGCAGATTCGCAGATTAAAATTATATTATGGATGATTTTTTATGTAAAGACAAAACTTACCAAATTATTGGAGTTCTATTTGAAGTCCATAAAAATTTAGGGAAAGGATTTTCTGAAATTGTATATAAAGACGCCATCGAATTTTTCTTGTTCTTTGAAAAAATCGTAATTCCACGGGACCCGGATGACGGTAATATCTCTTTCAAGAAAATGATGGATTTTGGGGTTTC
>NZ_CALFIG010000064.1 GCF_937876455.1 uncultured Flavobacterium sp. | reverse complement strand
AAAACGTTATTTGCAAAATTCAAGCTCTTTTTCGCCAAAATATTAAATTGCCAACAGGTCAACTAAATAGAAAATTAATTAGTCAATTGGTTTTTGAAAACCCCATTAAATTAAAAGAGTTAAATGCGATTGTTCATCCTATCGTGCGTGAGCATTTTAATCAATGGCTTCAGCATCATTCTCAATTTCCTTTTATCATTAAGGAAGTTGCAATATTGTTTGAAACTAAAGGGCATTTACAATGTGATGCTACGATTCTCATAAAGGCATCATTAGAAAATAGAATTTCTAGAGTAATGAAGAGAGACAATAAGTCAAAGGATGAAGTACTTCAAATTATCCAAAATCAACTGCCAGAAGAAGAAAAAGAAAAATTTGCAACTTATGTGATTTCTAATGATAATTTGGATAAAATGCATGAAGAGCTTGAAATACTTCTTCAAAATTTTAAAAACCGCTATAAATTAACATAAATGTTAATGTTTGGTTAATCTTCTGATTGCTTACATATTACATTGTAAATTTGTATGAATGAATAAAACAAGGTTTAGGATATTAGTTTTTTTAATGAGTATTTCCATGATTGGAATTATTTTAGTTCAGTTATATTGGATTAATAGCTCATTTATAAAAAATGACGAACAGTTTAAACATCACACCCAACAAGTTCTTAATAATGTTGCAAAAAAGCTTGATGATAAAGAAGTTATTGATTTTTATAAGCGTTATTTTCAAATTACGGATAGTTTAGGTAGAGCGCCAAAAAGAGAACAATTGCGCAAAATTTATTTTTATGATAAGGATACCAAAACAAATGAGACATTAATTTATTCTAATACAATTCTTCCACAAGATTTTGGCATTAATGGTGCTTTTTTTGATAAAAATGCATATCCTATTGGAATTAAAAATTATATTTCAAATCGTAAAACGCAAATTTATAAAGGTAATTCGTTAGAGGGCAATTCAATTAAGTTAGCAACTAAGCCTAATGTTACTATTGAAAAATCAGGTAATTTAGAAATTTTAGATCGCGTACAATTTTATGTTGCCTTTAGAGATATTGTTTCCCAAAGACCTATACACAGAAGAATTTCGCCTAAATTAATTAATAGTATTTTAAATTTTGAATTACATAAGGCTGAAATTAAAACGCCGTATGAGTTTGCTATTTATAGTAATGGATTGGCCACAAAAATTAAATCAGAAGAGTTTAGGTATGATAAATGTACTACGTATGGTATGCCAATATTAATGGATGCAGACGGAAACACAAAGTATCAACTGTTGGTGCGTTTTCCAAATAAAACAAATTATGTTTTTTCTGAATTAATGCCCATGACAATATTGTCACTAGTATTCACGTTAATTATTATTATAACCTATTCTAGTGCCTTAAAACAGTTAATTACACAAAAACAAATCTCTGAAATCAAAACGGATTTCATCAATAATATGACGCATGAGTTTAAAACACCTATTGCTACTATAAATTTAGCTTTAGATGCTATTAAAAACCCTAAAATCATTGATGATAAAGAAAAAGTACAAAAGTATCTTCAAATGATTAAAGATGAAAATAAACGTATGCATGCTCAAGTTGAAAATGTATTGCGCATTTCAAAATTAGAACGAAATGAGTTAGAAATTAAGAAAGAGCCGCATCAAATAAATGATTTTATTGAAGAAGCTATTGATCATGTGAGTTTGATTTTAGAAGATAGAGGAGGAGAAGTTCAAACGCATTTTAATGCAACAAGAAATACAGTATTACTAAATGACGTTCATTTTACAAATGTTTTGGTTAATATTTTAGATAATGCTATGAAGTATTCGATGGAAAAACCTGTCATCACTATTTCTACAGAAAACATTAAAGATTTTGTTGTTATTAAAATACAAGACAATGGAATTGGTATGTCTAAAGCAGCTCAGAAAAAAGTTTTTGAAAAATTTTTTAGAGAGCATACAGGTGATTTACACAATGTTAAGGGGCATGGTTTAGGTTTAGCTTATGTAAAACAAATTGTAGATGATCATAATGGCCAGGTTTTTGTAGAGAGTGAGAAAGGAAAAGGAAGTACATTTATTATTAAATTGCCCTTAATAAATTAAATATGGAAACAAAGAAAATATTATTAGTTGAAGACGACCCAAATTTTGGATCTGTTTTGAGAGATTATTTAGTAATCAATGATTTTGAAGTAGTCCTTGCTAAAAATGGCATGGAAGGATTTGAAAAATTCAAAAAAGGCACTTACGACTTATGTATTTTAGATGTAATGATGCCCTACAAAGATGGTTATACCTTAGCTAGAGAAATTAGAGAAAAAAATCAAGAAGTGCCTATTATTTTCTTAACAGCTAAAACATTGAAAGAAGATGTATTAAAAGGGTATAAAGTTGGCGCAGATGACTATTTAAATAAACCATTTGATTCAGAAGTATTATTGATGAAGATTAAAGCAATCATGCAAAGAAAAGCCTCTGATGCAAAACCTGATTCAACTCTTTTTGAATTTCAAATTGGAAAATTTCATTTGAATTCTAAATTGAGATTTTTAACGTTTGAAAATGAAGAACCAATAAAATTGTCGCCAAAAGAATCTGAATTGTTAAAAATGTTGGCTTTACATGTTAATGATTTAATGCCAAGAGAGTTAGCATTGACAAAAATTTGGAGAGATGATAATTATTTCACATCTAGAAGTATGGATGTGTATATTGCTAAATTGAGAAAATATTTGAAAAAAGACGAACGTGTCGAAATTTTAAATATTCATGGAGAAGGATTTAGATTAGTTATTAATTCGTAATAAAAAAAGGAGCTTTACTAAAGCTCCTTTTTTTATTTAAACCTATCCATTCCCGGAATATTTGGCAAGCCTTCTTTTGCCACTGCCGCTAATTCTGTTTCATGCACTGCAGTTGCTTTGTCAATCGCTTTATTCAATGTAGTAATTAAATAATCTTCAAGCCTCTCTTTATCAGTAAGTAATTCTTCATAAATTGAAATGTTTTTGATAGTTCGATTAGCTGTAATTGTTACCTCAAGAAGTCCATCTTGGCTTTTTTCGTCTAGTAATACAAAATCTAATCGTTTTTTGGTTTCTTCTACTTTTTGTTGGGTTTCTTTAAGTTTGCCCATCATATTCATCATATCTCCAAACATATTTTATTTTTTTAAATTTTTTTAGAATAGGTACTTCTCTTTTTATATACTTCTGGATTAAAATGCTTCCAAAGATTTTGAATTGCTGTATTTTCTTCTAGCTCAGGTGTCCTTATACATGTTTCTATACCAAATTTATTGAATGTTTTAACATATTCATCAAAAACAATCGCGGTAACACCCTTACTTTGATATTCGGGTACTATGCCAATTAAATAAAACACCGTTTTTTTGCTATTTTTTCGAGCTTTTAAAAGATGGTAAAAGCCAAAAGGGAATAATTTTCCTTTTGCTTTGATAAGTGCATCTGAAAAATCGGGCATGACAATGCTAAATGCTATCATATTTCCTTTTTTATCCAAAATAAATTTAATGTACTCTGGATTTATAAAACTGATATATTTTTTCTTAAAGTAGTCAATTTGAATCTCATTTATCGCTACAAAAGATTGTAATTTGGCATAAGATTCATTAAATAAATCAAACATTTTATCTACAAAAGGCATGATGTCTTTTGAATTTGTGAAATTTAAAGGTGTGAGTTCGTACCTTTTTTTTATTAATTCTGCTGCCTTTGAGAAGGTTACAGCGTCCACATTTTTAAAAGGAAATCTACTTTCTATATATTTTTTTTCTTCAGCTAAACCTAGTAATTCAAAGTGTGTTTTGTAATAAGGGAAGTTGTACCAAGTAATCATTAATCCTTGCTCTTCAAAACCTTCTGTAAGCACGCCAACTTTATCTAAATTAGAAAATCCAATTGGTCCTTCCATATGTTCCATGTTATGTTCGCGACCAAAACGTTCTACTTTTTCTAATAGGGCTTGAGTAACGTTTATATCGTCAATAACATCAAACCAACCAAATCGTACTTTCTTTTTACCTAATTTATTTACTTCATCCCAATTAATTATAGCGGCAACTTTACCCACAATTTTATTGTCTTTATAAGCTAAATAAAAATGAGCATCAGCACTTAAAAAAGCTGGATTTTTTGTTTTATCAAAACTTTCTAATTCTTCTTTAATAAGAGGAGGGACCCAATAGGGGTTATCTTTATAGAGCTCAAATGAAAACATGACAAAATCTTTCATTTGGGCTTTTGTGGTGACTTCTCTAATTTCTATCATTATTCAACAGCGTCTTTTCTTTTCTTTTTGTCTAAAGCTTTATCCATTTTTTTGTCCATCTTGCTCTGTGTTCCCGGTTTTGGAAGTTTTACTTCTTTATAGTTGTTTCTAAATCGCCAAGAAAAACCAATTCCTCCATACAAAAGGCTGGGTGTATTTTTGATATTAGTTCCAAAAGAGCCGTCAATTTGCATATCGTCATTTAATAAATAGGCTGCACCTAATCGTACAATTCCATCGCTATAATACTTGCCCATATAGCCTTGATTTTCAGCAAATACTGATAAATTTTTATTGATACCTCGTGTAAGTGTAATAACATAATCTTTGCTAGCGTATTCTGTTCCAATTTTATTATAAATTAGATTAGTAACTAATACCCAACGCGTTCCAAAATGATTTTGCGCAATTAACATCGCTTTTGGGCTGATTTTTTCTTCAGGAATTCCAGAATTTTGGAATACTACATTTTCAGAAAAATTCAAATTAATTCCTGCATATCCTGCAACAGCAGGTATGAATTGTCTCCATTTAAATCGATGATTCGCTTTCCAGCTATACACATTTACTTTTTCTTCATAATTTTTGAAAGGATCATAAACCAGATATTTAGCTCCAAAAGTCGTTTGTCTTATAGCACTTCTTGTCATAGAACTAGCTAATGATTCATAAGTGTCTTTCTGGTATTGAATTTCTGCGAGTAATTCTAATTCTTCTTTAAAAAGCCCCCATCTTATTGCTAGGTCGCCTGTATAACCCTTTGCAGTGTAGTTCATTAGATTGTGCTCTTCTTTAAAGTAATTAATTCCCGTTTCTGTTTGTACGATGCTTTTTCCAACTGCAAATGCCATCATGGATTTTCCAGGTCTATTTGAATTAATTTGATCTGTGAATTGAGCTTGCGCTTTAAAAACTAAAATTAAAGTACAACACAAAGCAATTTTTTTGAAACAAATCATAGGTGCTAGTTTTAAAATTCAAATGTAAATATTTTATACTAATTTTAAGTAGCATTTGAAGGAATAATGTTTATTTTTAAAAAAAAATAAGAAATGGATACAGCAAGTTTACAAAGTGTTGTAAGAACGATAGTTACAATTATATTAGTATATTATTTACTTAAATTTTTAATGCGATTGTTAGCACCTTATTTGGTACAACAAATGGCAAAAAAAGCGGAAGAACATCTAAAAAAACAATTTGAACAACAACAAGCTCAACAAAATCAAGCACAAAAAGAGACACCAAAACCTAAAAAAGAAGTAGGTGACTATATTGATTATGAAGAAGTTGAATAATAAAAACAGACTAAAATGAAAAATTGGAATAAGTATTTACCACATATATATGCACTAGTTGGCTTTATTTGTATTGCCTTACTTTATTTTTATCCTACTTTACAAGGAAAGCAACTCTTTCAATCTGATATTGCCCAATATACAGGCATGGCAAAAGAGCAAATTGATTTCAGGAAAGCGTATAATGAAGAACCGTATTGGACAAATAGTGCTTTTGGAGGGATGCCTACCTATCAATTAGGAGCCAAATACCCACATAATTATGTTAAGGATTTAGATT
>NZ_CALFIG010000063.1 GCF_937876455.1 uncultured Flavobacterium sp. | reverse complement strand
TATGTATGGTAACATCATTATAAACAGTTTGCTCCGCCCCGTCACCCGTGAAAGCCTGGATGAGTGGTTGAGGGAGTTTGGGGAGAAGGTAGTTAAAAAAACAATGGAATCGCATTATCGGTTCGTTCGCGGTTTTACTGAAAATCCAAAAGTAGATATGCAGGCCGCCCTTACCGAATTAATCAAACAATACACAGAGCAATGACAAAGGAGGAATTACTTATACCAAGATACTTGTGTGAATCGCCAACCGATAGTCATTACCCATACAGCCCGTTTGAAGCCCCAATGACGCAAAAACCGTGTTGTGCGCCTGTGCTTATTCACATTCGTTATTGTCGATGGGGAGGACACCCAAAGGACAATAAATGGTGGGAAGGTATAGTCGCACGAGCAGGTGATGGGCTAAGTATCGGCGATGGGTGGGATTATGATACAAAGGATATGCTAATCAAAAAATGCAAAGAACTTGGCTACGAGTATCAAGTCCTTAAATACAAAAGAAATGGTCAAATTGAAATTGTGCAGTCGTCTTAGCATGGCGCACAACGGTCAGGGCTTTGTGCAGGTGTGGTATTAGCACCCGTCAATCCGAAACTAAAGCTAAATAAAGATTTAAAGTAACAATATATGTTCAACAGTCAAATAGACAATTTTCAGCCGGAACAGGAGCCGATAAGCGAACCTACAGCCGAAGCTAACAACGTCACGCCACACTTGCACAAAACCCCATGTTGTATGCCGTCTATTGTCTTTTTAGATATTGACGGTGTGTTGAATTGTCAAACGTTTTACATGGCTAATCCACCCGAAACAAGGGGCAGTTACCCATTGTCAGAAATATGCAAGGAAAGGGTGCAATGGTTAAATGAATTGTGTAAGGACGTAAACGCAAAGGTTGTGATTTCTTCCACTTGGCGTATAGGCAAAACTGTTGAACAATTAGAGGCAATATTCAATGAGGTCGGAGCAACATTTGAGATTATAGACAAAACGCCCAGTTATCATTTTAAAGGTTCGGTTAGAGGCAATGAAATAAAGGCATGGTTGGAAGAAAACTGCAAAAAACTATTTGATTGTTATGATAGGGATTTTAAAAGGTATGTCATTATAGATGATGATAGTGATATGCTTCTGTGGCAACGTAACCATTTCTTTCAGACAGATAACTATTCGGGATTGACACCAAACATTTGTTACAAGATTAAAATGTTTCTGCAAGGTCAATCAATTAGGGTGTCTGCCTGATGGCATACAACGGTTGACGGCTTGCTGCCGTTTGGGATTTGAAAAACAAATGTTCAAAACTTAAATGAAAGTTCAAATGAGTACAAAAGATGAGGCTATAGCTGTCAGCCCAAATGGACAGCAAACCGATGTTAGCGGAAGTGCTTGTCCTAAATGCGGTTGCAAAGACTATGAAGAATGGGAAGAATTGGAATATGAAAGAGGTGGTGATGACCCTATGTATGGTGGGGCATTAGTACCTATGAAGTTTACAAGATGCGGTGAGTGTTCTTAGCATTTCCGCTAACGGTAAAGCATTGGCGAAGAAGGGGATTTATAGCACTTCGCTCAATGATAGTACAAAAGTTAAATTAATAACAAAAGGCTCAATAACATTAGTCAGCCCCTTTTTTGCCAATGCAATGTTATAGGGCGTTTATTTTAAGATTATGCCAGATATTACAATGTGTACAAATGAAGAATGTCCGCTTTCATATAGTTGTTGGCGGTTTAATTGCCCACCAAGCAAGTACCAACAAAGCTATGCGAAGTTTGAACCGCAAATAGATGAAGTGTTGGATGAAGTAGAATGTAAAATGTATTTGGAAACGCCAAATAGTGAGAAGTCTGATGTTGTTAGGTTGTGGGGTTAAATGCCCTATAACGTTGGTGCTTTACGCTGTGGCGATAAAGCAACTTCAAATCGGCAGGATGTGTCCGCCATAGCGTAAAACACATTGTTATGCCTTCGTGCCGGTTAATTTTAGAAACCCACTCTAAAAATAAATTTGGTAGTTACATAAATTATACGTATCTTTACTGTATAATTAAATTAATTGTTATGGAAGATTATCGTTTAGAAAACGAACAAATCAAAAAAGGGAATCCCATTGCAACAATGCGTTTCCGCTGGCAGACCTACACTAAGGACACCGATGAACCAATGGAAAGCGAATGGGAACAGTTTAAAAACGTAGCAATACGACAAGCTGCAAAATACCTAATCCGTTGCTTTAATAAATGGGGCAAGGACGATATGAACGCAAAGGTATTTAATGAAATGAATTACAAAGCAAAGCCTACTGTCATAACGTTGCAGGATGCTTATAAAATTATTGCCGAATGAGAATAGAAATACACCTGCCGGATGATAAAAAGTTTGTTGAAAAATTACAGGCTTTGGCAGAAGCAGATAAACGCAGTCGTAAAAATTGGCTGGAAACACAAATAATTGCCATCGTTGAAAAGTCAGACCCGCCGAAAAAGAAGGCTGGCAGGCATGAGGCATAACGTTGACGGCTTGCCGTCTGTTACGGAATTTGAAAATATATTGTTTAAAATTTAAACTAAAGTTGATATGGTTACAAAAGCACAACCTAAAAAGTCAAGCCGTAATAGCGGCAAACCCATTGTTAGCAGAAGTGCCGTCAAGCTGACTGGCAAGTGTCTGTTATGTGGCAAAAAAGAAGTTTTAACTGATACTCAAGTTGCTAATGCCCAAATAAGTGGTGCAGCTACTTCAAATTGCTGTTACTTCCCAATGACAATAGTAGAAGCGTCGGCATAGGCATTTCTGCTAACGTTCGGGGATTGCTGAAGGCGGGATATTCAAGGTTCGTCCGACCAGCAGCA
>NZ_CALFIG010000062.1 GCF_937876455.1 uncultured Flavobacterium sp. | reverse complement strand
GATGATTATGTATTAGTGCTCGATAATTATCATTCAAAAAAACGTACCAGAGCTGATAAAGTACGAGTATTTACTTGCGATCAATGCACAAAATCCTATGACACTCAGCATTATTTAAATCGTCATAAAAATTATATTTGAAAATATTTCCATTTTTATGATACCAATAAGTTTCGCCGATTTCTTTATTATTAACAATATATTTAATTGAATCTAATAAACCATCAATACCATAGTAATTAACTTTTCCATTAATTTCATTTCTATATAATTCACTCGATATTTTTAATTTATTATTACTATAAAATATTGAACATTTTCCATTTAATACAGTATCGTTATTCTCTAAAAAGTAATTACTTTTTAAATAAGTGCCATCATCATATTTATGAATAACATATTTATTTTTTTTGTCATCATTACAGGAAACAAGTAACAATAACAATAGAATAATATTATTTAGGTTTTTCAACTTTAACAATTTTGCCATTTACTTTTTTTTCTACTAATTGAACAGTGTGATCTTTTCCTCCATAAGTATACATAGGAATCGTATCACTTTTTTTATCTTTAGAGTATATATATTTAGCGTTTTTAATATTATCTCCTTGGCCGAAACCTCCTTTTAGTTTTTCAGCAACATCTTTCACTGTTTTAACTTTCCTATCTGTAGTTTTATCGCTTAGTCCAGAAGCGGCGTCTATCCCAGTTGCATCAGCTGTCTCAGTGTTTCTATCTCCTTTTCTTTTCTGCTTTTGATCAGAATTAGCGCCTTGTTTTAAATCACTACGAAAATCATAGCCACCTTGTTTATTATTTTTCTCACCATCTCCTGTTAATAAATTATCTAATTTTTTCAAACCGTTTTTTAATGGCTGTATTACATCTTTGTCAAATTTTCTTTTATTATACGTACTGAAATCGTCAGCAATAGACTGTTTTATAGCTTTGCCCAGATCTTTAAAATATTTAGGTAAATCAGGCCATCTACCATCTGGGTCAGTTAAATTTATAGGATCGTTAAATGTATAACAATATGGAGAGTACTCAGGACCATCTTCTGCTAGTGGGTCAACACTTAACCACAACTGCACACTTTTTGCCTCGTGCGAGTGAACGATTTTCAATTTTGGTTCGTATGTCAGCTGTAAACATCCCATTTGCACCAAAGATAAAACTTTTTTTATTTTCAATTGAATTTCAGTTGAAAAAGAAAAGATTTCAGTTTAAATCGCTTTTAAATGCGTGATTTGGTTGTTTTAAGCTGCTTTCTGCTATAAAACATCTGTAAAACATCGTTTTTATATCCATAAGAAAAAGTGGGCTCAAGTGGGCTTATGGTGGGCTTATCCTCGGGACATCTACGGGACATCCTCGACTGAAGTATTAATTATTTTGTTCTTCAGATGAAAAAAAAATCGTGTTTGTTTATCCATTATCCAATCGCCAGTACAAAACCAATTTCGGGGTTTTCGGGTTGATGGCTGGTTGGTTAAAATGTGGTGCTCGATTTTTTTTGAAGATTGCCCTTTCCGATTAGTTCTATTTTACTGTAAACGCTCTGGGCAATCTTCAAGAAAAATGAGCATAGGCTCACGCCGATTGAGTGCACAAAGTATGTCCGTATCGCTTTTTTTTAATTTTTGTGCACAAAAAACAAGCAAAGAAAGACGGCAACTACTGTAGCTGGCTTTTTTGTGAAGCTTTTTTGAAGCAAATAATTAAAAATGAAAACTCTTGCGAAGCTCCTATTTCGGGTGGGAGCGTTGGAGAGCGGCTATTTTACATAGTGCAAATTATAGCTTCATAAAAAAATCCTATTAAAAATAATCAACTCTTTTTTATGAACTATAATGCTCGATGCATTATGTAAAATAGCTTGGGAGTGGTTTTAGCGTTGGGTTTTCGGCTCTTGTTTTTTGGGCTTTGGGAGTAAGTGGATAAAAACAGGTTTTTTTGTGTGCGATGGCTTTGGGAAAACAAAAAACCTGTTTTTATTGACTTACTGTGGGAAAAACAAGTGCCGATTGCGGTGGGAGAACCACTGGAGCGTTGGGAAGCGTTGGACTGGGTGGGTGCAAACTCGTCAGCGAAGCGTTCCTATTTTAATTATCGGATTGGGTGGTAATTGTTTACTGCTTGTTGTAATTGCTCCAGTTCGGTTTGTTTGTATTGGATTGTGGTTGATGCTCGTCTGTGTCCGCTAAAAACTTGTACTATTCTGGTGTCGTTTTCCTTTTTTAATAAGTTTGCTATTACACTTTGTCTTATCTTCATTGGTTGTATTTGTTCGCTTTTTGGTTTTTGTTCGTTTATCATTTTACTAATGCCGTGAGGATTGATTTTTTCGCCGTATTGACCGAGTATAAAATTAGTTTCTGTTTCTTTTTTATGGTTGTATTGTAGTAGTTTAACTCTGTCTTTTTCTAAATATTTATAGATTAAAAGTATTTGTTTTGCTTGTAATGGTAAGGTTCTACTTTGTGGACTTTTGGCTTTTAGTTCCTCGCTTGCTTTGATGAAGATTTCGCATTTTTCTAAATTGATGTTTTGTATTTCTAGTTCTGCTATTTCTTTGACTGTTAATGCTTGATAAATCAATAAACTAATGATAATTTTATTTCTATTTTCTAAATATTTTTTCTTTCTGATTTGGTAGGTTTCAAAAAAAGTTTCTAGTGTTTCTGAGCTGTAAAGTGTATCGACTTGTATTTGTTTATCAATTTTATCTTTTAAAAATAATTCACTGCAAGGATGATCATTTCTTTGTCCTGTTTCTAATAGATAATTGAAGTATATTTTAACTCCATACAAGCAATGTCTTAACGTTTTTGGGTGTAAATCGTAGTTTTTTCGTAAATGTTCTATATAGTTTAAAACCTCTTTAAATGTGGCTTTTGGTGCTTTTTTATCGTAGTAATCTGTAAATCTTTTGATGTTGTATAAGTTACTGTTTAATGTGCTTTTGCTATACTTTTTCTCTAAATAATTACGAAGTGTACTCATATTTTTTTATTGTTTTTTAAAGGAATTCGTGAACCACTTCGTTAGGTTTGTTCATATAAACTATTAATCTGATTTTGAGTTATATGTGTATATATTTCTGTACTCTCGATGTGGCTATGTCCTAAAAATTTTTGAACCTGTTCGAGTTTCATTCCGTTTTGCAGTAAGTGTGTTGCGATGGAGTGCCGTAAATTGTGTATTCCAATACTGTTTAATTGCATTTCATCTATATTTAGTTTTGCTTTACGGATAAGGTTTTTTAATCGTTTGTTGAGTGTTCCTGTTTGCATTCGTTGTCCTTTGCTGTGTAAAAAAACTTCATTTGTTTTCTTTTCATTTGAAAAAATAAATGCTTCTAATTCTGTTTTGATTTTATCACTTATAGGAACTAATCTACGTTTGCTGTTTTTACCTTTTTGAACAATTACTATATTTTCACTAAATCTAATATCTTCTTTGTTTAAATCGCTTATTTCCTGTGCTCGAAGTCCACAGCCATAACCAATATTTAAAATGGCTTTTTCTTCTAAATTGGCTACTTTGTAAAGTTCTTGTATTTGGTCCTGGCTAAATATAAATCGCTCTACTTTTTCAGTTCCATTAGTAAATTTTAGGTGTGATGCTGGATTGGTTTTTATAGTTTCTAATTCTAATAAATACCCTAAATATTGTTGAAGGTTTCGCATATGGTCGTATATGCTTTTTTGTTTTAGTGCTTTTCCTGTTCGTTGGCTTTTCTTGGCTTTTAAATAGTTGTTGTAGTCTGCTATTTCTTTTGGTGTAACTTCTTTTATATCAAATATTTTATTATTTTCTAAATAACTAAAAAATTCTCTTAAATATAAATATCTGCTTTGTGTAGTTTCGGGATTTAATCCTAAAATGTCTAAATGTTTTTTGTAGTTTACGGCTTGTTCTTGGTAAAATTCTGTGTAGATTTTGTGTTTACTTGGAGCTCCCATTTTATCAATTAAAAATTAATAATTAAGAATTAAAAATTGTTTTGGTATGATGTTTTTATAGTTTATGATGCTTTTGCTTACTCAATATTTTAGTTTTTGGGTCGCTAGATTTATTTTTATTGATTATCAATGATTTGCATTTATTTTATTGATTTCTAGTGACCCATTAGCGAACCATTGGTGACCCTTTGCGACTCATACTTTGTTTTTTAACTCCTGTATTTGATTGTATAAAAAGTCTTTTATTTCTGCTCTTAACTTCTGATGATTGTCCCAATACGCTATTTTATATTTGATACCTTTATTGTTGTAACCTCCTGATTGTTTGATGTATTCGAGTTCTAAAAGTGTATTAATAAAGCGTTGTAATTGTGTTTTGGAGATATTAAAAAGTTGTCTTATTTCTCGTTGTAAAAATTCTTCATTTTCGGTTTTTACGTGCTTTTTTAGTCGTTCAAAAAATTGTCTTAAACTTCCATCAAGTTCATCAACTTTTAAAATGATACTTTCAAAAAGTACTTCGGTTGCTTGTTCGATGTCTTCGATTTCGGTAATGAGTTGATTGTTATTTGTTAGCTTTCTTTGGTATTGATTTAAAAAGGTTACTTGTTTTATAACTGCTTGATACATTTCGTTTAACCGTCTTATTTTATGCACTTTCTCTGGTAGATGTAGTTGTGTTGCATACGGATTAATGACTTCATAAACCTTTAAATGTCGCACTATGCTTTGTATAAAATTAACGGCTTTGTTTGGCTCGTTTAGATCTATTTCTCCTGCGTTGCGTTTGTTTTGGTATTCGATTATTCTTGCCGTTTGTTCTTTGCTCTCGTCAACTGCTATTAAAAAACTTCTGCTCATATTATCCTCGTAGGTTTCGCCTTTGGTTGTTGCTGATAGACTGGAGAACTGACCTTTTACAATCTTGTGAGAAGATTTATTATTTCCTTTTTTGTCTTTGATAGTTACAGAACTTCTTAATACTTGGTTGCTTATAAATTCTCTTAAAGCATATAGTGCATCTTCTTTTAAACCGTCTAAATCTTCAATAATTACTACCTTTTGGAATAAATCAAACTCACCCCAATTGTATAAAGAACTTTCTGTAATTCGGGTAAATCGTAGTACATCTTCTTGAGGCATTAAATCTGCTATTCTGCTTATAATATGTGTTTTTCCACTTCCGCTACTTCCTTGAACTAGTGCGTGTAATGGGCTTTTGTTTAGATAACTGATGATTATTAAAAATAATAACATTCGGCTGTTTTCCTCTCCAACTATTCCCGCTTTGCCGATTTCTATATTTAAGTTTTTTAGTAGATGTTTTCGTTTTAGGAAGTCTATTGCATTTGATGGTTTTTGACTTTCAGTTGTTGGTTGCTCTGTTGTTTTATCTTCAATAGAAAAAGAAGGATTTAACTCGGTTCTTTGGTCTAAAAGTTCAATAAATATTTCTTCGTTGTGTAGTTGTAGTGTTTCGTTGATGTCTTTGTTTATTGGTTCTAACACACTTATTTTTATTCCTGGTACTTCTTCTAAAAGTAGGTTGGCATATTTTGTAATAGCTTCTTTTCCTGCTGTATCATTATCAAAAGCAAAGATTATTTCTTCTAATTGTTTGAGTTCCTTAATGGCTTTGATGTGTTCTTCAGTTAGTCCGTTAGTTCCATAACACGCTAATAAACTGTAATTATCTGCTATTTTATTGACTTGTAATAAGCTCGCTCCATCTATAATACTTTCGGTTAAGATTAGTTTTTTAGTATTTACATTAGGGTAATTTGGATATAAACCTTGTCTATTTTTTAAGTAAAAATGTTTACTTTCTTTCTCGTTTAGCGTACTTCTAAAGTATAATGATACTACTTTATTTTCTTTGTTTCTTAATGCAAAAACAATACACCATTTACCAAAAACGCCGTAAGCTTTCTCGCCTGTGCGACCTAAAATATTTTTATCAATTAACAATCCATATTCTAAACATTGATTGATTAAAGTTTCGTCTTTTCTTGCTCCGTGATGGAACTGACCACCATTGTAACCGACTTCTATTTTTTTATTGTCTAAACTTCTACTTTGTAAATACTCTTTGGCTGGTTTGCTGTTGCTGATGGCATTTTTAAAATACTGATACATATTACCCAAAAATTGCTCTCTGCTTAAATCTTGCTGATACCTTTCGTTTTTGTTAGGTTCTTTGTGGTTTAGTATTTCTTTGGCTTTGTTAATAGCTTCGTGTTTGGTACAGTTTTCTTTGTACAATATAAAATCGATCACATCCATACTTTTGCCGTGTGTTTTACAGCTCAAACTAAAGCAGTACGCCGTTTGTGTTTTGTAATACACTTGAAAACTTGGGGTTTTATCTTCGTGGAACGGACAATTTAAACGACTTTGTTTGTCGGTTTTTAAGCCGTAATAGTGCAATACGTTTGCTATTGTGAGTTGTTCTTTTATTTGAGTGATTTCCATTGTATAAAATTTAACATTTTTATATTTCTGCGAATATTTGGTACAAATATAGATTATTTTATTATTGATACAAATAATAACTTATTTTTATATACCATTTTTTATATTAAATTTGCACTATAAAGCAGTATAAACACGCTTTTAATACCATAAATACGCAGACTATGGATACTTTTGGAAAAAAACTTAAAGAAGCTAGAGAAGCAAAAAACTTTTCACAAGCAGAGATAGCACGACAAATTGAAGTACATCACTCTATTATTGGGAAGTACGAGCGTGACGAAGTAAAGCCTTCTATTGATGTAGTTAAGAAGTTAGCCCAATCTCTTGGAACTACCGTTAGTTTTTTAATGGGAGAAGCAGAAAACCAAAATATATTTAAAGACCCTGTAATGTTTAAAAGAATGGCAGATATTGAAAGCTTGCCCGAAAAAGATAAACAATGCTTACTACTTACCGTAGATAATTTTATTAAAGCTACTAAATTGAATAGTTTATAAAAAAGTAAAGCCACCGATTAGGTGGCTTTACTGATTTTTAAGGATAATCAAAACCAAATTTTATTTTTTCTACTTTATTTTCTTTTAAGGTAAATTCCATAAAATAGCTAGGCATATTATACCGCTTTAAAAAAGAAGAAGTTTCAAAATCAGCATTTCTATAAGTCAGAATAATTATGTTTTCTTTTTCTGTTTTTTCATAATTAACCCCTTTAATAGATTTTAATTTTTCTAGTGAAATACCTAATCCAATATTGGTTTCCGTTATAAAATTTTCTTCTAAAGTCTTGTAATTATTTACTTTATTAAGATTTTGCTCATTCTTTAAATAGCCTATTTCAAAACAATCAAAAGCATTTTTTATACTACCTTCATATTGATATGCTATTAAATACTCTGTTTTAGACTGATTTGTAAATAAAACTACAGGGCTTTCTCTTATTTTATCTATTGTAGCAATACTTTTACAATCAGTATAAAGTTTACACAAACTCTTGTCATTTGATAGAAACAATTTTTTATTTATCGTTGTATCAGGAACAATATTATTTACCTCATTTATTGGTTTTATCACTGTTCTCTTAATGTTGGTTGTATCTATCTCTTTGTTTAAACTTGCATTTACATTTTGTACTCCATTTGTTTTTTCTAAATTTTCAGAGTGTGTGTCATTTCCTTTGCAACCTAATGAAAGGAAAATTAATAAGCTTGTTATAATTTTCATATTATTCATTTACATTAGGTATTTTAGCTCCACTTCTTCCATTATTATTTGGATTACCTGTAATATCTAGAGTTGCTGGAACCGAAGTTTGATATTTTAGAACAGAATTTAAATTACGCACAAACCCATTAAGTTGAGTAGCACTTCCCGACATTCCTATACATCCTAATGTACCTTCATTATTACCGTCTGGGTGTATTCTTAAATCAGTTCTACCTGTGCTAAATGATGGATTTAAATTATAACTAAAACCAACGCCGTTATTATTCATTCCTTTGTTGTACCAACCGTCTGGGCTTCTATCTTGATAATTACTAACTGTATAACTGCCATTTTCAGGAGCACCGTTCCCAAATCCACCTGCAACGGCTGAATATGCTTCATCCATAAACCTTGTTTTACCATTAGCAAAAGTTAGGTAAATTTTAACTTCAACATCGCCAAGTTTACTATTGCCCTCTCTCATAGAACCTTCAACAGACACATTTGCACTTTCAAGTTCTGAATAAGTCATTTTCTTATTCTTACCATACTCTTCTAATACAAGATTGTTTACAGTATTACCACTGCTATCAGTAACACCATCCCAATCTTTAATCCTTTCATATGATTTTCCTCTATAAATTTCGCCGTCTTTAAGAACTTTAGAATGATTTTTAGAAGTAACATCTTTTCTCCAAGTGATGTCTCCATTACTAGCTTCTACCCAATCTCTACCATCAGGATCAATAAATTTAATTGGATTATTTGCACAATAAACAAATGGAGATATTTCAGGATGTCTTTCCGCTAGTGGGTCAACACAAAAGAATTTGTAAATTATCATTGAAATAATCAGTATAGTAAGGATTATATGTCCAATTTGAGCGAACCGATTAACTTCCTTTTTTTTATTTGTTTGATTTTCCATTTTCCATTTTCTATTGTTTATTGTGTTTTAGTATTCTCGCTAACTAATTAAAATCAGTGTTCTATAATAATTTTGCAATTTATACAGTAAAGCAACTAAAGTAAATACCTGTTTATACGTATTTATGATACTAATAAACAATCCCTTTATGACGTTTTAGAAAGCGAGGTGCTGTGTGAGAACTTGTCTTTTAGTATTTTCATGTCTTCGCTTACTTTTCTGTCCAGGACCTTAGCATAGTGCTGGGTGGTGCGTAAGTTTTTGTGGCCTAGCATCTTGCTTACGCTTTCTATGGGTACGCCATTAGTGAGGGTTACCGTGGTAGCAAAGGTGTGTCGGGCAATGTGAAAGGTGAGTTCTTTGTTGATGTCACAAAGGGTTGCTATTTCTTTTAAGTAGGCGTTCATCTTTTGGTTGGATAGTATAGGAAGTAATTTATCTTCGTTGTTACATTGAGGATGATTTTTGTATTTGTCAATTATCATTTGTGTGACAGGAAGAATTGGAATTTTAGAGGCGCTTTCTGTTTTTTGGCGGTGGGTAAATATCCACTGCTCTCCATCAATACCGTGGCTTATGTGGGACTTTGTTAGGTTTTTAACATCTATGTATGCTAAACCTGTAAAGCAGCTAAAAAGGAAGATATCGCGCACTAGCGAGAGTCTTTCGGTATTGAAGTCTTTGTTGATGAGGGATTGTATTTCATCTTCGGTTAAATATACTCGTTCTACTTCTTTGACTTTTGCTTTGTAATTGGCAAAAGGATTCTTTTCTAGCCAGTCGTTGGCCAAGCATAATTTGATGATTTTGTTGAAGTTCTTGATGTATTTAACTGCTGTATTGTTATTGCAGTTTCTTATGCTACGGAGCCAAAACTCGTAGTCGGTTATAAATGCGTGGTCAATCTTTGTAATATCAATATCGGATACATTGTATTTCCATTGCATAAATTCGATAGTATGCTTCAAAGAAGTAGTATAGCGTTCTAATGTTCCTGGAGCGTATTCTTTTCCAATGAGTTCTTTTATTTTATTGTTGTGGTCTTGGAAGATGGGAACTAACATGCGTTTGGTTTCTGATAATCCAAATAGTTCATTTTTTAGATTTTCAGAAGTAATACTAGTATCTTTTTTGACAAGTCTTTTTTCAGCTTGTAAGATTTGATTTTTTAAATAATCGAGATGGCTATTGATTGTTCTAGCTTCTTCGGAAGTGCCTTTGACTTTGCTGCCTTCTGAGGACCATTTATCTGGATTAATAGATTTGTTGGTGCTAAACTCAAAACGTTTGGCATTGACTGTAACTCTAGTGTAGATTGGACAAACTCCTAAATTGTTGGCTTTTGCTCTCTTGATGTAGAAGAGAATGGAAACGGATGTGTTCATTGTTGATGACCTTAAAGTTAGTATTAAATTTATACGATTTACTAACTACACACAAGATGTACATTTTTTGAATATGTTGTTGAACACCTTGCTGTAGCGGTGTTTTCGTTGCGAGGTGTCACTTAAATTTTAATTTTCTAGTGACTCCTCGAAAGACACCTAAACTTTGAGATTTAATGAATAATTTGGAATATCCTTAAAAGAAAAAACCCACTAAATTGTTGAATTTAGTGGGTTTTATAACCGTTTGCCTTTCGGCTGGCGGAGAAAGAGGGATTTGACTACCTATTCCAACGTATTATATAACAGCTCGTTATAATTGAATTTTTATTTGGGTAACCGATTTTACCCCCTTTTTAATCGTAAATAATTCATTTCATTTGTGAGTTGTAAATATACTCATTTGTAATGATATAGCAAATTAATATTCAATAAACATTACTAAAAATTGAACAAGTTGTTTAAGTATTTGATTGTACATATCTTGATTAAAATCTTTCGGAAGTATATTTCAATTTTAACCAAAAATCAAGTGAGTTACTTGTTCATATTTTATGCCACTATATGTACAAAACTCTTCAATCGTTAAAAACTCATTTTCGAGCTTATTGAGGTCTTTTTTTATCTTTTGCATTAATCTAGTACTTTGACGATAACTTTTGCCTGTTATGCGTTGTATGTCCTTCGGATAGATGCAAACCCTCTGATTATTCAATTTCATACTTTATCCATACCTTTGATATAGCTATGCTATACTTCTGACGTGCAGAAAATCTTTTGCAATTTAGTTATAATTTTTCATACTTATTTATTGTGTTTTTATGTTCATTTAAGACACTTGTGTCGATTTTGGACATATAGTACACCTGTTACTTTTTCTTTAGTGAAATGCTTTGTAAACTTTGCTTTAATCATTCAAAATGGGGT
>NZ_CALFIG010000061.1 GCF_937876455.1 uncultured Flavobacterium sp. | reverse complement strand
ACATCTTAAGGTAATGTAATTACATTAAAATTTTGCGCTAACGGATTTAATTTTTGGAATAATTGGTCTATAAAATCTTGACCATAATTCATGTAAAATTGACTAAAATTCAGTTGTCTTTCTTGTAAGGAGTGGTTTGGAAACAATTCGTTTTGTAAACGTTCTACTTGTTGAAGTAGTTCTTCATGTTTTCTTTTTTCTGCTTTTAATAAACGTTTTTCAAGATTTTCCAAACCTTTTATTTGTTTGATTTCTTGTGCTTTTACAGCGCCAATAAATGATTTATCTGTTTGATTTGCAATTTCATATAATTGTTTGAATTGCATTTCAAGATGTTGTTTTTGTACAGAAAAATCAATGTTATGCTGAGAAATACGCTTAGTTATATCATTTAAAAGTTGTTGTTGTGGTGCAAATAAATCAGCAAGATGTAATTCTAATTTTTTTATTTTTTTGGTTTGTTTTTCGGATACAAGTAATACGGAATTACGCAAGACGAGTATAGGAAAACAAACCTTAAAAGCATTGAAGTTAGTTTTTAATTGTAACCAATAAGCAAGTTCTCCACCGCCACCTACATAGGCTAAATTGGGTAAGATAACTTCCTGATACAACGGACGTAAAAGTACATTTGGACTAAAACGTTCAGGGAAATTTTCTACTTCTTTTTTAAGTGCTTCTGGCGAAAATTGAATCGTTGTTTGATGCACTTTATAACAATTGTCTTCAAAAATAATACGTTCGCGAAGTCCCTTTTGCAAATAAAACAGATTAATTTCCCGCGGATTAACTTGTACGTTATACTTGCTTAGTTGAAGGTTGGTTTGCGAAACTTCTTTATAGGTTGTTTGATGGTTTAGTTCTTGTAATAGGTAAGGGGTAAATAATTTTTTTAAACCAGGAGCATTACCATCAATAATTATTAATCCATGTTCTTTAAAAAGTTCGTTTACTAAAAAACGTGTAGCATCGGCTAAATTGTTATGAGAAAGGTAACTTTGCGAAAAAAGTTTTTGTAAATAAACAGCGGCTTCACTTTGGTTTAATAAAGCAAAAAATTGTTGTGCCACTTCGTCTAATCCCTCGGTGCTTAATTCGCCAACAGCGCCTGCAGCTTGTTTTTGCCAAGTAAATGAATTTTCTTGAGCTTTGAAATGATTTATTTCTTCAAAGTCATGGTCTTCAGTTGCCATCCAATACACAGGAACAAAATGATAAGCGGGATATTTTTCTTGTAATTGTTTGCACAAATTTAGTGTAGAAACAATTTTGTAAATAAAATAAACAGGCCCTGTAAATAAGTTCAGTTGGTGTCCTGTTGTAATCGTAAATGTATGGGTTTCTTTTAGTAATGAAATATGGTTAGCAGTTGCTGTAGAAGTAACCGTTTCTTTATATTGCTTTTCTAATTCGTTGACTAAAACACTTCGTATATTCGAATTAAATGTAACTGCTTTTTCTTCAAGTTGAGTCTTAAAATTTTCAAGTGTTGGAAATCGATGATACAGTGATTTTACGTCAGATTGTTGATCTAAATAAGCTGTAATCAATTTTGAAAAATAGCCTGATTCTTGATAAGAAATCCAGTCGTTTTGCATCTTGTTTTTTTTGTAAAAATACATATTTTTTGATTGCTAATATTAAAGTATATTTGTAAAAATTTGAAAATATTTTGAAAGACATTCTTCTTATAACGCCTCCTTTCACACAGTTAAATACACCTTATCCTGCTACGGCATATATTAAAGGGTTTTTAAATACGAAGCGTATTACTGCTTTTCAGGCTGATTTAGGGATAGAAGTAATTTTAGAATTATTTTCAAAAGGAGGATTAGCTTCTATTTTTGATGGAGTAAAAACGGTTGCAAATTTTCAATTTCCATCGCATAATTCAGAACGAATCTTTGCCTTGCGTAACGATTATATTGCAACCATTGATGCTGTGATTGCATTTCTTCAAGGAAAAAACTCTTCATTAGCACGTCAAATTTGCAGTGGAAATTTTTTACCGGAGGCTTCACGATTTGAACAAGTAGATGACATGGAATGGGCATTTGGCGCAATGGGTTTACAAGATAAAGCTAAGCATTTGGCAACACTGTATTTAGAAGATATTTCAGATTTTATTGTTGAATGTATAGACGAAAATTTTGGTTTTAGTCGTTATGCAGAACGTTTAGGAAGAAGTGCCAATTCTTTTGATGAATTGTATCTCTATTTGCAAGACACACCTACATATATAGACGAAATTACCTTGGAATTACTAAAACAAAAAATTGAATTAGTACAACCTAAATTGGTTTGTTTTTCTGTGCCTTTTCCGGGTAATTTGTATAGTGCTTTTCGTTGTGCACAATTCATAAAAAGTAAGTATCCCGCAATCAAAATAGCTATAGGAGGCGGTTTTCCAAATACAGAACTTAGAGAAGTGAAAGATAAGAGGGTGTTTGATTTTTTTGATTTCATTTCGTTAGATGATGGTGAATTACCAGTGGAACTTTTAATGGCAAATATTCAAAATCCAAATTTAAATGAATTTAAACGCACTTTTTTGTTAGAAAATAAAGAAGTAGTTTATAAAAATAATTCCATTCGTTCTGATTATAAACAAAGTGAAGTAGGCGCACCTGATTACTCAGATTTACTACTAGATGCTTATATTTCTGTAATTGAAATGGCTAATCCTATGCACAGCATGTGGAGTGATGGTCGTTGGAATAAATTGACTATGGCGCATGGATGCTATTGGGGTAAATGTACTTTTTGTGATATTTCATTGGATTATATTAAAATTTACGAACCCATTCATGCTGCTTTGATAGTAGATAGAATGGAACAATTAATAGCACAAACAGGAGAAACAGGTTTTCATTTTGTTGATGAAGCCGCACCACCCGCTTTAATGAAAGAAGTAGCGCTAGAAATTATAAAGCGAAATTTAGTGGTAACGTGGTGGACAAATATTCGGTTTGAGAAAAGTTTCACTCCTGATTTGTGTATGCTTTTAAAAGCTTCGGGTTGTATTGCTGTTTCGGGCGGTTTAGAAGTCGCCTCAGATCGATTATTGCAATTAATACAAAAAGGAGTGACAGTTGCTCAAGTTGCTCAAGTAACTAAAAATTTTACCGAAAGCGGCATACTCGTTCACGCTTACTTAATGTATGGTTTTCCTTCTCAAACAACGCAAGAAACTATTGATAGTTTAGAAATGGTACGTCAACTTTTTGAACTTGGGGTTGTGCAATCGGGTTTTTGGCATCAATTTGCCATGACGGCACATGCTCCTGTTGGTTTAAATCCAGAAGCATTTGGTGTTTTACCAGAATATAAGTCCATAACATTTGCTAATAATGACATTCAATTTAAAGATACAACAGGTATTAATCATGACCAATTTAGTTACGGACTAAAAAAAGCATTGTTTAATTATATGCATGGTATTGGTTTTGACTTTGATTTGCAGCAGTGGTTTGATTTTAAAGTACCTAAATCTAAGATATCTAAGAATTTGATTCGAAACTATATTAAGGAA
>NZ_CALFIG010000060.1 GCF_937876455.1 uncultured Flavobacterium sp. | reverse complement strand
TCCAAGTGCAAATGCAGACTTTCTAATTAATAGACCTAAAAATAAACAAAAGGTAAAGAAGGCAGTTAGTTTTATAAAATAGGCAACTAGATAACTTAAATCAGAAAAGACAATTCCAATTTCGTTAAAAGCAGAAAAAGAATATCCTAATACCAAACTCATACTAAAAACAAAGGCAGTAGATATAAACGCAAAAAATAAGATTGTATAGAATTTTGATAAAATGAATTCTTTTTTACTCATGCCATCAATTAAATTTTGTTTGAGTGTGCCATAGCTATACTCATTAGCCATCATGGAAACAATTACTACCGCTAAAAATATTTTAAAAAAAGCAGCAATATAAGTGTTGAAGTGCCAAATATAGGGGAAGTTAAAAATGCCCATATCGGCAAAATACAATTTTATAGGGCCTATTTCAATTTCAATAGAAGCAATAAGCGCAATAAAGCTCAATACAGCAAAATAGAGTATAACTAATATTTTACTAGATCTATTTTGCCAAATTTTTTGTAATTCTATGCTAAGTAACCGTTTCATCTAAATTAGGGTTTTACGAATTAGTTTGTTAATTTTAAAAATTGTTCTTCTAAACTTGTTTTACGTTTGGCTAAATGTGAAAGCACAATTTGTTTGCTGAAAAGATAGGAGTTCAACTCTTCTGCTTCTAATGGACTTTTTAAGTAAACTAATACTTTAGTATCTTGTTGTACTGTTTTTTCAACCGCGGGATGTGTTGCAATAACTTGTATAAGTTTTTCTTGATTTGCTGCTTCTAATTCAAAATACCCTTCATTAGCTAGCATGCCGTCAACTGTGCCTTGGTATAGTGTAACGCCATAGCGTAGTACAATGACATGTGAACAAACTTTTTCTACCTCATCGAGTAAATGCGAAGCCAGTAATATAGTGGTTCCTTGTTGTGCTATTAGATTAATTAAATCTCTAATTTGTCTTATTCCTTGAGGGTCTAAACCATTTGTTGGTTCATCTAAAATTAATATTTCTGGATCATTTAATAAGGCAGATGCAATGGCTAAGCGTTGTTTCATACCTAATGAAAACGTTTTAAATTTGCTGTCTTTTCTGTCTAAAAGACCCACCAATTCTAGTTTTTCATCAATTTTGGTATAAGGGATGTCTTTAATTTTACAAACCAGTTTTAGGTTTTCGCCAGCGGTCATATAGGGGTAAAAATTTGGACGTTCAATGATTGCGCCCACTTTTTTTAAGGCATCATGGGTGCTGCTTTTTCCATCAAACCATTCAAATTCGCCAGAAGTTTTGTTCACTACATTTAGTACAATTCCTAGCGTGGTAGATTTTCCAGAGCCATTAGGTCCTAAGATGCCGTATACATTGCCTTTGTGAATTTCTAAAGAAACGTTGTTAACCGCATGAACATTTTTGTATTTCTTGTGAAGGTTTGTAATTTTTAAGATTGTTTCCAAGGTATGTTTAATTTGATTACAGAATTAGACTACAAAGGGAACAGAATGTTACATGATTTTATGTTAATTATGTTTTAGGTAAAAGATTTTGATACAATCAACTATTTCTCATGAAAAAATATATGAAAATGTTTGTTTTTACTTTTTTATCAATGTAATTGTGTTTTATAATTCTAAATAAAG
>NZ_CALFIG010000059.1 GCF_937876455.1 uncultured Flavobacterium sp. | reverse complement strand
CGACGCTCTTCCGATCTATTATAACAAGGCATTATCAGATATTCCTGAGTATGAAAAGAATTTCAATGAATTCTTAGAAAGCTTAGCGGGTGCAAAGCTATATCAATCCAAAGAAGCAATACTTAAAGAAGAATTAGGTGAAGAAAACTACCTACTAATTGATAATATTAGAAAGATGAAAAAACGAAAAGGCGTACAAGCTATTATGCCTTTCGAATTAATTTTCTAAATAAAAAAAGTCCCTTTATTTAAGGGACTTTTTTTATATGTGCTTTCAACCAAAAATCTTTTTATTTAATAATAATTTTTTGAGTGTGATTTAGTTGTTCTCCTTCTAATTTCAAAACATAAACCCCAGTAGTTAAATTATTTAAATTTAAAGTATGAGATAACTCAAAGTTTGAAACATTTTGAGTATATACTTGTCTACCATTTAAATCATAAACTTTAACTTGTAAAGCACCTGAATAGTTGTGTATTTCAATATTTATGTTTCCTGTTGTTGGATTTGGATACACATTAAATAAGTCATTATTTTGGTAATAATTAGCAGCTAACATTGTACAATTTGAACCCGTTGCTGGCGTTGAACCCGGAGTTGGTTCGGTAAAATCTTCTACTTGATCTTGTACACCTGCCACACCTGAATTTCCTCCAGATGAAGCATTTACTCCCATTCCTCTTCTTGCAAAAGCATGCCAAATTAAACAATAATCTTCACCATTTGTTGTTGCTAAATCTGCTTGAATTAATGCATTTCTACATTGAATCAAGTTAGGATTTGCAGGTGTTAATTTCATTGCATCAATTACTAAACGCATCACTTTATTATTTCCTCCTGTACCATTAAAAAGATTGGAATTATAACCATATTTATCAATATAATCCCAAGCTAAATCCCATAACATAACGCACCATATAGACCCTAAACCGTGTGTATCAATTTGGTCAATACCACTTGAATCTGTATACCATTGATCATTAGTATCTCCAAAAGTATGCGGGTTAACAGTCATGTCTGTAGAATATCTAAATTCTCTAATTCCAGGACCTGTAGTCGCTTGATTAGAAACGAATGTTCCGATTCCTCTTGCATCATTTCGAGTATCACCTGGTTTTATTTGCATCATTAACCATGTCCAATCAGACCATCCTTCTCCTGGTTGTTCTGCAGAATTTAATCCTGCACCACCACCAACTAGTCGAGTTGAAATACCATGTGTATATTCGTGAGCTATTACTCCATTATCAAAATCTCCATCTCCATTAACATAAATTTCAGGAGTTGAAATACTTACGCTTATTGGACCTGAAGCTAATGCTGCAATTAATGCTTCTCCATCTGCTTGACTCATACTTACTACAGGTATTGTAATGTTTGCATCTGCACCAGACATCCCAACATATCCCGCAACATTATTAACAATAATAACCGCAATAGCACCTGCACTTTGCGCCATAAGCGCTTTACTAACAAATGTACATGTGCCTCTTCTAATTACAGCTATTTTGCCATTTACCGCAGCAGCATTTATAATTGTTTCACAGGCATCTGAAGTATCAGGAGTACCGTCATCAACTAAAACAATATTATTTGTTAAAGTAGCGGGTGCAACTGGTAAATTGACATGTCCTGGATTGAAAGAATTATCAATAGCATTAAACGATGTATTTGCTAATGTACCTGTATTTACAAGTAACGTTGATGGCTTTTTAGAATTCCATAAATACATTTGCATTCTTGGCTTAGAACCATCTGATGGAGTAGAAAAGTTAGCGTTATTTAAAGTTGGTGTTGCGGCTTGTGAACCGTCTTGGGCCTCCGCATTTACAGCATCATTACCAGAACCACCTCTTCCAAGGTTTTGTGCTTGAAAATTTCTATTTGCTTCATTGAATCCATATTGATACCATAAATCATGCATCATATTATTCATGTAGAATAAATTTGTGATAGCGGCATTGATATAAGAAGTGGCTGCAACTGCATTACCTCCATATGTATAATCAAAAGTTAAATTAGGATAGGTGCCTGCAGAAGCAGGTGCGTAAGTTGTAGGCGTACTTGGATTTGCATTTGTATAATCTGAGTAAGCAAAAACATTATTTCCTCTTGTGTAAGCGTATGTAGTTGTTGAAGCTCCAATAGTTGTACTTGCATTATGCCATCCATTAGGAGAGGCTGCATTCGTTAATGGTGCAAGAGCGGTTGTTGCTTCCGGATTTGTAATTAACTGTCGAGAAGTATGAAATGGACTTTCATAATTCCATGGAATGACTCTATAATTAGTTGTTCCAGGAGTTAAAAGCATCGCTGATTGATTATTTTTAAATAATGAAAAACTTGTATTTTTAGTTTTTACACCACTAACACATGTATCATGGTTATGTCTAGGTCCGAAACTGCAATTATGTGTCAAATCAAATTTCTCTAAAACATCTCCATTAGTAGCATTTACTTTAATTTTCCATAAATGTTGTGCATTCTGAGAGTAAAATTCAAAAGACCATGCTAATATTAAACTTCCATTTTGACTTGGAAAATAAACCAATTCAGCATTAACTGGATCTTCTGTTAGAAGACCATTTGTTAGTTTGTATTTATTTTTATTTGTTTCTATAATAGACGTAGTTATTTGCTGCTCATTCATTTTTGTCAATGCAGTTGAAAAAGCAGCTACTACATTTAAACCAGGGGTAGTAGTTGTGATTTTTGATGTTAAATCGGTAATAAACCCTTCTGGCTCATTAACAATTTTTCCGTTTTTAATCCAAAAATAAATATATGAATTATCTATTTTTATCCCATTATAGGTTTGAGTTACTAAATAATTAGTAATTCCTGTAGTTTCTGAACTGGTTTCACTTTCAATTTGCCATTGATTCAATTCGCTGGTATTCAAATGTAATTTTGCTTTATTTTCATTGATATACGCTTGGATTTTTTGCACAGATTCTTGAGAAAATCCTAAAAAACTAGTCAATAAAAAAACATAAAGTATATTTTTCTTCATAAGTTAAATTTTTGGTTGTAGCCTCAAAATTAATATTTTATAGTTTATTTCAAAGCTATTTTTAAAGTAATTTATAATTTTAACACAATTAAATTCGATTTGCACTGATAATTTTATACATTTCAATTGCTTTCCCATCGGTTAATAACGAAACAAACTGACAAATAGTTAACAATTGTAAATAAACACTTGCTTGTGCGGTTTTGTATTTTTCTGGCACTAAATTTAACACCAACATGTCAAAATTAGTTGCTTGATTATTTAAACTATTTAGATAAGCTGTAATAAATGTATCTAAAAGTGTGTGTATTACTTTATAACCAATAATTTCTTTCTCAATGACTTCTTTGGATTGGTAAATATTTTTAACACTAAGATTAATAATATCTGAAATTTGAGCTTTGTATTGACTTTTATCCATTAAAGAAACATAGAACTCACCTTTTAAAATTGCTTTCTCGTTTTCTAAAAAAATTGAAACAGCATCATTAATTAAACTTCCAATTGCTAATGCTCGTAAGTAACTAATTCTATCTTCCTTAGTTTTAAGCTCATTGAATTTTTTAGAATCTATTGATTTTTGAACTAATTTTATTAGATACTCTAAGGCAAAATCTTCTTCAATCAAGCCTAATTTGATTCCATCTTCAAAATCAATAATGGTATAACAAATATCGTCAGCTGCTTCTACTAAATAAGCTAGAGGATGTCTTACATAACCTATATCTGGTAATTTTTTATTAGGAAGTAATCCTAATTCTTGCGCTACTTCTTTAAAAAATGTAACATCTTGCTGGAAAAAGCCATATTTTTTATCACAGATAGCTTTCGTAGGTTTTTTAGGCAAACTTTCTTTTGGATACTTCATAAAAGTTCCTAATGTAGCATAGGAGAGTCGTAAAGCGCCTTCAACACCTTCTCTACTTGAAGTTAGAATGGAAAATCCATTTGCATTACCTTCAAAATCAACCAAATCTTGCCATTCTTTAGTTGTAACGTGTGCTTGATATTTTTGCCCGTTACCTGTTGCAAAATATTCTCCTATGGCTTTTTCTCCTGAATGTCCAAAGGGAGGATTTCCAATATCATGAGCTAAACAGGCAGCGGCAACTATGGCTCCAAAATCATTTAATTGGTAGCCATGCACCTCTTTTAAATGAGGATATTTCTCAATGATTTTTTTTCCTACTAACCTTCCTATAGACCTTCCTACGACAGAAACTTCCAAACTATGCGTTAAGCGTGTGTGAACAAAATCGGTCTTTGATAAAGGAATAACTTGGGTTTTATCTTGTAAAATTCTAAATTCTGAAGAAAAAATAATGCGATCATAATCTACTTCAAAACCCAATCTGGTATCGTCTTGTTCTTTTCTAAGTCTTTTACTAGTATCACCCTGTCTTTTTAGCGATAATAATTGTTCCCAATGCATCATAGGAAATAAATTTAAGTAGTTACTTTTACGAAGATACGTAAAAGGATGAAGGTAAAAAATTTATAAAAAAACGATTTTATCCTCCATTCATTTATTCTTTCTTATTTGCTTTAAAAAAAACATTTGATTTTTTTGGATATTGATCGTAACTTTTATCACTAGGGTTTTCAATAATGGTCTTAATATTTATTTCATCACCCAGGCTAAAATTAGCACTCGCATTCTTATAATCTAATAAATAAGGGCCGCAGAAAAAATTCCCCGCTGCATCTTGTTCCATAATTCCGGTGTAAACCCCTTTTTTTTCTTTTGACATAATTTAATACTTTGAATAAAAAAACAGTTTCCCTTAGAAAACTGCTTTTTTATGATTTATTTTATTTTACTTATTATTTATGACCCACACATTTCACAATCCTCTGGACCTGCGTTTTTAGAACGTTCAATCATGGCTCTAAATTCTTCTGCTGTCATTTCTTCTGGTTCAACCGCTACAGCCGTTGGTTCGGCTTTTTGTTGTTGAGTTACCGTAAATTGAATAGCATTCACAGCTGATTTAGTACGTAAATAATACATTCCTGTTTTTAGCCCTGATTTCCAGGCATAGAAATGCATCGAATTTAACTTAGAAATTGTAGCGCCTTCCATAAACAAATTCAAAGATTGAGATTGATCAATGAAATACCCTCTTTGACGAGACATATCAATAATATCTCTCATACTCATTTCCCAAACTGTTCTGTATAAATCTTTAATATGTTGTGGAATAGAAGTTATATTTTGAATAGAACCATTGTTTCGCATAATTTCTTGTTTCAAATCTTCATTCCAAATACCTAATTGAACAAGGTCTTGTAATAAATGTTTATTAACAATAATGAATTCGCCTGACAACACACGTCTTGTATATAAATTTGAAGTGTAAGGTTCAAATGCTTCGTTGTTTCCTAAAATTTGAGAAGTAGAAGCCGTTGGCATAGGTGCCAATAATAAAGAATTGCGCACACCATGTTTCATTACTTCTTTTCGTAATGAAGTCCAATCCCATTTTCCTGATAAATCTTCATCTTTTAATCCCCAAAGATTATATTGGAACTCTCCTTTAGAAATTGGAGACCCTTTAAATGTTGAATACGGCCCTTCTTCTTTTGCAAGTTCCATAGAAGCTGTAACAGCTGCAAAATATATGGTTTCAAATATATCTTGATTTAATTGTTTTGCCTCGTCACTGGTAAAAGGCATACGCAATAAAATAAAAGCATCTGCTAAACCTTGCACACCAAGTCCTACAGGTCTATGACGCATATTAGAATTTTTTGCCTCTTCTACCGGGTAATAATTTCTATCAATTACACGATTTAAATTGCGCGTAATTCTTTTTGTTACATCATATAAATGTTGGTGATTAAATGCTCCGTTTTCTACAAACATTGGTAACGAAATAGAAGCTAGGTTACAAACCGCTACCTCATCTTCAGAAGTGTATTCTAAAATTTCTGTACACAAGTTTGACGAACGAATAGTTCCCAAATTTTTCTGATTAGATTTTCTATTTGCCGAATCTTTGTATAACATGTATGGTGTACCTGTTTCGATTTGAGATTCAAGAATTTTTTCCCAAAGTTCACGGGCTTTTATAGTCTTTCTACCTTTTCCTGCAGCTTCATATGATTCATATAATTTATCAAATTCTTCTCCATAGACATCATATAAACCAGGGCACTCATTAGGACACATTAAAGTCCAATTTCCATCTGCCTCAACACGTTTCATGAATAAATCAGAAATCCACATTGCATAGAATAAATCACGTGCACGCATTTCTTCTTTTCCGTGATTTTTTTTCAAATCAAGAAAATCGAAAATATCTGCATGCCAAGGTTCTACATAAATAGCAAAACTGCCTTTTCTTTTTCCACCCCCTTGATCTACATAGCGAGCCGTATCATTAAATACGCGAAGCATCGGTACAATACCATTTGACGTACCATTTGTTCCTGCAATATAAGAACCCGTAGCACGGACATTATGTATAGACAAACCTATTCCACCCGCAGATTGAGAAATTTTTGCGGTTTGTTTTAACGTATCATAAATACCTTCAATACTATCATCTTTCATAGTTAATAAGAAACATGACGACATTTGAGGTTTTGGTGTTCCGGCATTAAAAAGCGTAGGCGTTGCATGTGTAAAATATTTTTTAGACATGAGCTCATACGTTTCAATAGCTGCGTCAATATCATTTAAATGAATACCAACAGAAACACGCATTAACATATGTTGTGGTCTTTCTACAATTTTTCCATTTATTTTTAATAAATAGGAACGCTCTAAAGTTTTAAAACCAAAATAATCATAATTAAAATCTCGATTGTAGATGATTGTTGAGTCTAATTTTTCAGCATTTGCCATAATTACCTCATACACATCATCTGCTAATAATGGCGATTTTTTACCTGTTCTAGGGTTTACATAATGGTATAAATCTACCATTGTTTCTGAGAACGATTTTTTAGTATTTTTATGCAAATTAGAAACTGCAATTCGAGCGGCTAATTGTGCATAATCTGGATGTGTAACCGTCATTGAAGCAGCAGTTTCTGCAGCCAAATTATCAAGTTCAGATGTAGTAACTCCGTCATATAAACCTTCAATCACTCGCATAGCCACCTTTACAGGATCTACAAGTTCATTTAGCTCATAACATAAAATTCGTACTCTATCGGTAATTTTATCAAATGAAACCGGTTCTTTTCGTCCATCTCTCTTTACTACAAACATAACTTATTCTTTTATTTTTTATTTAATAAAGTTTCTTTTTTTGATCGTGATTAAAAATCAGCATCAAAACTAAATTTATTTTCGTCAGACTCATTCGTCATGACACCTGCTTTTTGGTATTCGCCTACTCTTTTTTCAAAGAAATTGGTCTTTCCTTCTAATGAAATCATATCCATAAAATCAAATGGATTTGTAACATTGTATACTTTTTACATTGTAATTCTACCAATAATCTATCTGTTACGAATTCTAAATATTGTGTCATTAATTTAGCGTTCATACCTATTAAACTTACAGGCAAACTCTCTGTAATAAACTCACGTTCTATGTCAAGTGCATTTGTAATAATCTCTGTAATTCGTTCTTTTGAAACTTTATTTACCAAATGATTATTATGTAAATGAACAGCAAAGTCGCAATGCATTCCTTCATCTCTAGAAATTAATTCGTTAGAAAACGTTAATCCAGGCATCAATCCGCGTTTTTTTAACCAATAAATCGAACAGAATGCACCTGAAAAGAAAATGCCTTCTACGGCTGCAAACGCAATCAAACGTTCTGCAAAACTTGGAGAATCAACCCATTTTAAAGCCCATTCTGCTTTTTTAGCGATGGCTGGGAAATTCTCAATAGCTTTAAATAATATATTTTTTTCTTTTTCGTCTTTAACATACGTGTCAATTAATAACGAATAGGTTTCTGAATGAATATTTTCCATCATTAATTGAAACCCATAGAAAAATTTTGCTTCTGAATATTGCACTTCACTTACAAAATTTTCAGCTAAGTTTTCATTTACAATACCGTCTGAAGCTGCAAAAAACGCTAAAATATGTTTGATAAAATAACGCTCATCGTCATTTAATTTTGTACTCCAATCTGTAATATCTTGATGTAAATCAATTTCTTCTGCTGTCCAAAAACAAGCTTCCTGTTTTTTATACCAACTCCAAATATCGTGGTGTTTAATAGGAAAAATAACAAATCTATCTTTGTTTTCTTGCAAAATGGGTTCAACTACTGACATAACGGTTTGATTTTTATTATTTTAATTGTATTTTTCATTCTTTTAATTGGGGTTTACAAAGTTTGTCAATTATCCTGAAAAACAAAAGACAAACTTATTCACAATCGGGCAAAGTTTTTAACAAAATGGAAAAAACCCACTTTTTAAAATCTCAAATATATGTGTTTGATTTTCAGTATTTTATATTTTAAGTTAAAGACGCAAAAAACGTTCAAATCAATTGAAAAATCAACTCATTTGAACGTTTTTTAGATGTATTTTTTAGGAATTTATTTTTTTAATTCTTCGGCAACTTTTTCTAATTCGTCATACCATTGTTGGCCAAATTTTCTTACTAAGGCTTCTTTCACAAATTTATAAATAGGCACTTGTAATTCTTTACCTAACGAACACGCATCAGAACAAATATGCCATTTATGGTAATTAACAGCAGCAAAATCGGTGTATTCTTTTACACGTACAGGATATAAATGGCACGAAACAGGTTTTTTCCACTCAACCAATCCTTCATTGTAAGCTTGTTCTATACCACATAAAGCCGTTTTGCCATCAAAAATAACATATGCACAATCTTTTCCATCAATAAGCGTAGTTTCAAACTCGCCGTCTTCGCCTATTACAAATGCTCCTTGCTCTTCAATAGCTTGTATGCCTTCTGGTCTTAAAAAAGGTTTTACTTTTGGATAGATACGCGTTAGTATTTCTGTTTCATCTTGAGTAAGTGGCGCACCAGCATCGCCATCTACACAACATGCACCTTGGCAAGCAGCAAGATTACAAACAAAATCATTTTCTAGTATTTCTTCAGATACAATTGTTTTATGTAATTGAAACATTTGGTAAAAATTAGGTTGCAAATGTACTTAAAAAGTTTGAAGTGCATTCCTAATTATTGTGATTGAAAAGGAATACTTATCTTTGCAAAAAAACACAATGTTTGATTGGAAAGAAATTTTTACGATAAGTATGATTTTGTTTGCGGTAATTGATATCGTGGGAAGTATTCCTATTATTGTTGACTTACGCAGTAAAATGGGACACATTCAATCGGAGAAAGCAACTCTAGTAGCGGCTGTTATCATGATCGCTTTTTTATTTGTAGGTGAGGAAATATTAAATTTAATAGGTATAGATGCAAATTCATTTGCTGTAGCGGGTTCGTTTGTCTTGTTCTTTTTGGCACTAGAAATGATTTTGGGCATTCGTTTATACAAAGAAGATAATCCGAGTACGGCATCTATTGTCCCAATTGCTTTTCCTTTAATTGCAGGTGCAGGAACGATGACTACTTTATTATCTTTACGTGCCGCATATGAAAAAATTAACATTATTGTTGCCATTCTAATTAATGTATTAGTGGTCTATGCTGTTTTAAAATCTTCTGGTAAAATAGAACGCTTGTTAGGCAACAACGGATTGGGAATTATTAGAAAAATATTTGGTGTTATTTTATTGGCCATTGCTGTAAAATTATTTGCTGCAAATGTAAAAGGCTTATTTGTTTAATTTTATATCTCTATAAAAATGAAAATCTTTTCATATATCATTAGTATTTTAGCTTGTGTAACAATTGCTATAAATGTTATGAAAGTTGACATAAACCATCCTTTAGAAGGCGAAAGCACAGTTGCCTTAATAGGAATTGTAGCAGCCTTGTGCGCTATCATTATTGTAATCTTATACCGATTAGCTAAAAAAGTTGACGAAAAAACGAAATAGTTTGAATGATTAATTTTATAAAGCTCTTTTAATCATTTTATCTTTTGGCAGCACGATTTGATAATAAGCTTTATCTCCAAAAAGTTGTTTGGTAAACGCAGCGTATAAATAATCTATAACTTCGGTTTTATGTTTAGCAAGCTTAAATGAAAATCCATTTTGTGTTACATAGTCTTGAAACTGTTTAAAGTACAATGGATTTTCATAAATTTCTTTTTTCAAAGTAGGTTGCGTAAACTCTTTAAAATATAGTCTTTTTGCATCTACTTTTTCAAAAGCAAAATAATTGATAAAATCGGTTTGAAGTAACAACGTCAGTCCTTCCTCATCATGTGAAGCAGTTAATGGCACAAAAACATCAGGGATAATGCCCCCGCCACCATAGACAATTCGTCCTTTTTTAGTTTTGTAGCGTAAACTATCTACCACTTTTATACTGTCTTTTTGATACAATTCGCCCGAAGCAAATCGTTTTTCAAATTCATTAAAATAATTTTTATCCGAATAAGGTTTCTGAATACTTCTTCCCGAAGGCGTATAATACCTCGCCACAGTTAATCGCACTGCTGAGCCGTCATCAAGTTTCATTTCTTTTTGCACTAATCCTTTGCCAAATGTTCGTCTACCTATAATACTTCCTCTATCATTATCTTGAATAGCGCCTGCAAAAATTTCACTGGCAGAAGCCGAATTTTCATCTACTAAAACTGAAATTTTCCCCGATTCAAAAATTCCTTTTTCGGTAGCTAAAGAGAGTTCTTCGTGCTTAGCTCTATTTTTGGTTTTGACAATTAATTCGTCTTTTTTCAGAAATTCATCTGCCATGGCTACTGCCATTTCTAAATAACCTCCACCATTACCCCTTAAATCTACTATAACTTCCGTCATACCTTGTTGCTTTAACTGTACTAATGCTTGATGAAATTCGGAATACGTGGTTTCAGCAAAACGATTTACCTTGATATAGCCTTTTTTAGGTTGAAGCATAAGCGCAATTTCTACACTTTTTACAGGTATTTTTGCGCGAGAAATAGTTACATTAAATTTTCGTTTTTCAGCTTTTCGATACACGAGTAAATTTACTTTTGTATCCATTTCACCTTTTAATATGGTGAATAATTGTTCGTTAGTCAGTTTTTTGTTAAACAACTGTTTGTTATTTGCTACTAAAATTCGGTCACCCGCTTGAATACCGGCTCTGTATGAAGGACCATTTAATATAGGCTGAAGCACAGTTAGCGTATCTTTGTACATATAGAAATTAATTCCTATACCCACAAAATTTCCTTCCATACTTTCTGTAACTTGCGCCAACTTACTTTTAGGTATATATACCGAGTGTGGGTCTAATTTTTCTAAAATACCGTTAACTGTTAAATCAACAATAGAATCTGTATTGACTTCATCTACATATTCTCTATCAATTAAATCGAGTAATCTATTTATTTTATGTTTTCCTTTTGAAGCGTTAAATAAACTATCTATTTGTAAACCGTTTGACTTTTTACCTAGTATATAACCTAAGGCGAAAAGTAGCGCAAAAAGGATAGGTAAATAGATTTTTGAATTAGGTTTACTCATCTAAATTAGTGATAAGTGTGACTTCTATTCCTGCTTTTATTAAAAAATCAACGCCAGAAGTGTCTTTATATTCTTCTAAATACACTACACGCTTAATGCCAGACTGATGAATTAATTTACTACAATCTTTACAAGGGGAAAGTGTAATATATAATGTAGCATCTTCACAGGATTGTGTAGAACGAGCCACTTTTGAGATGGCATTCGCCTCGGCATGTAATACATACCATTTTGTAAAATGTGCTTCATCTTCACAGCAGTTTTCAAACCCGCTTGGGGTACCATTGAACCCGTCTGAGATAATCATTTTGTCTTTTACTATAATAGCGCCCACTTGCTTTCTTTCGCAATAAGAAAGTTTACCCCATTCTTTTGCTATTCGTAAATAAGCCTTATCGTATTTTTCTTTTTTTTCTGCTTTCACGTTAAATTAGTTTTTAACTGTACCAAATTTCATTTTCAATTAGCATAGGTACAACAGCTCCTATAATAAATGATGCAATTATTAATCCCCATTCTCGTTTAGAAAACTTAAATACGGCTTGTGCTACATAAGCCAAAATTAAACCTATCATCACAACAATGAGTTGGGCGACTTCTATACCTAGCGCAAATTCCATAAGTGGAAGTACTTTTTCACTAGGTGTGCCTATCATGATGGTTTTAAAATAATTTGAAAAACCTAATCCATGAATGAGTCCAAAAAACAACGTTACACCAGCTACAAAAGTAACACTTTCTTTTTTAGTAGTTTTGCCAGCCGTAAATAAAGCAAATAAAGCCGTAATCAATATGGTAACCGGTATTAGAAATTCTACCAAAGAAGCTTTTACAGATACTATATTATATACCGATAAAACCAACGCAAGAGTATGCCCTACGGTAAAAATACTTACTAAAAAAAGGATACGCTTCCAGTCTTTGAATGCATACGGACTAATTAATGCCAATAAAAATAATACATGGTCATAGCCCTTGATATCAAGTACATGATTAATACCCATGTTTAAATAAATGAAGAATGCATCCATAGTTTAAAATTTAGTGCACTCAAACTTACTATTTTTTTTGAAAATAAAAAATGGCTTCCGCTTTTATTTTGTCATAAATGCTTCCGCTTTTTCTACCATGTTTTTTACCCCTGCAAAAAAAGGAACACGCTGATGCAGTTCTGTAGGTTGAATTTCCATAATGCGTCCAAAACCATCTGAAGCTTTTCCGCCTGCTTGTTCCGCAAGAAATGCCATAGGATTGCACTCATACAACAAGCGCAATTTTCCTTTTGGTGCTTTTGAACTTGTAGGATAAATGTAAATACCGCCTTTAATCATGTTTCGATGGAAATCGGACACTAAGCTTCCTATATACCTTGACGTATAAGGACGGTCTTCTTCTTCTAACTGGCAATATTTAATGTAATCTTTTACCCCTTGTGGAAAATGAATATAATTGCCTTCATTAACCGAATAAATAAATCCTTTTTCTGGAAATTTCATATTGGGATGTGAGAGATAAAACGTACCAATAGCGGGATTGAGTGTAAAACCATTTACGCCATGCCCTGTTGTATAAACAAGCATGGTTGATGTACCGTAAATAACATATCCTGCCGCTACCTGATTGATTCCAGGTTGTAAAAAATCTTCCAGCGTTACAGGTGTTCCAATAGGTGTAACCCGTCTGAAAACAGAAAAAATAGTTCCTACAGATACATTAACATCTATGTTTGACGAACCATCTAACGGGTCCATTAAAACTACATATTTATTATTATGGCTATTATCGCTACCTGCAACGGTAATAAAATCATCGTTTTCTTCTGAGGCAATACCACAAACAATTTCCCTGTTAATTAAGGTTTGAATAAACACTTCATTAGCATACACGTCTAATTTTTGTTGGTCTTCCCCTTGAATATTTTGATCTCCTGCTGCGCCTACAATATCAACCAAACCCGCTTTGTTAACTTTGTAGTTTACCACTTTTGCTGCTAGTCTGATGGAGTTAATTATTCGAGACAATTCACCAGAAGAATATTGAAATGCTGTTTGATTCTCTATGATAAATTCACCTAGAGTTGTGTTTTTTTCTGTCATTACGAAAACGTTTGCGTTGCTATTTTATGCAAATATCGTTAAATTTGTTTTATTATAAAATTAATTTCAAAAGTTGTTATTAGTTGTTTATTTTTGCAAGAGTATTCTATTGAAAACACTAATTTTAGCCCCGATTGAAATGGAAATCCTTTTTGTTTTTTTTAGAAACAAAAAGATTGTAATGTAAAGCGGGAAATAGCTCTAAAAAATGAAAATAAGAAAAGGAATAGTTGCTGATATGCCAGCCGTGTTGCATTTAATAAAAGAATTGGCTACTTTTGAAAAAGAGCCTGATGCCGTTGTGCTAACTGTTGACGATTTAGTAAGAGATGGTTTTTCAGAAACGCCTGCTTTTTACACTTTTGTAGCGGAAGAAGCGGGAGAACTTATAGGTATGGCTTTGTATTATTACAGGTATTCTACTTGGAAAGGCCGTACCATTCATTTAGAAGATTTAATTGTAACCCAAGCTAAACGAGGTACAGGAGCGGGAAAAGCATTATATGAGGCTGTGATAAACGAAGGCTACAACCAACAAGTGCGCAGGATTGAATGGGCTGTTTTAGACTGGAACCAACATGCGATTGATTTTTATAAAAAAAGTGGTGCAAAGGTTTTAGATGATTGGCGGGTAGTCCAAATGGATGAGAACGGCATTCAAAAATTTATCAATAAAACAATGATTTAAGTATAATTATCTACCTATGAAACTATTCAAATTTGGTGGTGCATCTGTAAAAGACGCTGCGGGAATTAAAAATGTAATTAAAGTACTGGAAACAGTAGGACATGAAGATGTTTTGCTGGTTGTTTCTGCAATGGGTAAAACCACGAATGCGTTAGAAATTGTCGTAAAAAATTATTTTGAAAAATCGAAAGAGTTAAAATCATCTTTACAAGATTGTAAAAAATACCATATAGAAATCATTTTAGATTTATATGGCGACGAAAAGCACCCTCATTTTCAAGAAACCTATTCAGCAGTAAACAAACATTTTGAAGATTTAAGCTATTTTTTAACTTCGAACAAATCGCCCAACTATAATTTTGTGTATGACCAAATTGTAAGTTATGGAGAAATCATTTCTACTACTTTAATAAGTTGTTATTTTAATCATAGTGGATTAAGTAATCAATGGCTAGACGTTAGAAATTTTATCAAAACAGATGCGACGTACAGAGATGCCCTTGTTGACTGGGAAGCAACACAAAAAAACATTAGTAAAATCAATAAAAAGAAAACGCTTTTCATTACACAGGGGTTTTTAGGTGCAGATGAAAATAATTTCACTACCACATTAGGCCGTGAAGGTTCAGATTATACAGCTGCTATATTTGCTTATTGTTTAGGTGCAGAAAGCGTTACGATATGGAAAGATGTACCTGGTGTTTTGAACGCCGATCCAAGGTATTTTGAAAACGCCATATTACTTAACCAAATATCCTATAAAGAAGCAATTGAATTAGCTTTTTATGGCGCGAGTGTAATTCATCCAAAAACATTACAGCCCTTACAGAAAAAAGAAATTCCGCTATTTGTAAAATCATTTATTAACCCTACGTTACCAGGAACAAAAGTGAGTAAAGGTGTGGATTTGGAACCACGAACTTCTTGTTTTATTGTGAAAAAAAATCAAATATTATTATCCCTTTCTTCTATTGATTTTTCATTTATTATGGAAGAACACATAAGTGAAATTTTCCGTTTATTGCATCAGTATAAAATAAAAGTGAGCTTAATACAAAACACAGCCATCAGTTTTTCTATTTGTGTGGAAGATAAATTCAATAAATTTCAAGAATTGAAAGCTATATTGTCAAAACAATTTAAAGTAGCATACAACGAAAATGTATCTTTATACACGATTCGACATTTTGACAAGGCTGCAGCCGAAATGGTAGAAAAAAACAAACATATTTTAGTAAAACAAATCAGTCGAGAAACATTACAATTAGTAACAGAATAAAAAAAAGTCCGAAAATTTTCGGACTTTTTTTTATTATTATTTAGCTTTTTGGGAAGCTTCTATATTTCGTTCAATGGTATGACCAGGTCTTGACCATTTTGGTTTTTCGCCTAATGCTTGAAACATAGAATCTTCTGCTTCAACCGTTTGTGGTTGCATGAGCTTGATAAATGGTTTTTGTGGTTGAAGTCCTAATAATTCAAACATTTTCATGTCTTCATTGACATCCGGGTTTGGTGTGGTAAGCAATTTATCTCCTGCAAAGATTGAATTTGCGCCAGCAAAAAAACAAAGCGCCTGCCCTTCTCTACTCATTTCTGTTCTTCCTGCTGAAAGTCTCACTTGTGTTTCGGGCATTACAATTCTTGTTGTTGCCACCATCCGAATCATATCCCAAATTTCAACTGGTTTTTGTTCTTCAAGGGGTGTGCCTTCAACAGCAACTAAAGCATTAATAGGCACTGATTCTGGTTGTGGATTTAAAGTAGCTAAAGCCACTAACATACCTGCTCTGTCTTCTATGCTTTCGCCCATTCCAATAATTCCACCACTACAAACAGTGACATTTGTTTTTCTAACATTATCAATTGTTTGTAAACGATCTTCAAAACCTCTAGTAGAAATTACTTCTTTATAATACTCTTCAGAAGTATCTAAATTATGATTGTAGGCATACAACCCTGCTTCTGCTAACCGTTGCGCTTGATTTTCGGTTAACATACCCAGTGTACAACACACTTCCATGTCAAGTTTATTGATTGTGCGCACCATTTCTAGCACTTGGTCAAACTCAGGCCCATCTTTTACATTGCGCCATGCGGCTCCCATACACACTCTTGAAGAACCCGATGATTTAGCTCTTAAAGCTTGTGCTTTTACTTGATTTACCGACATTAAATCATTACCTTCTAAATCTGTATGATATCTTGCAGCTTGCGGACAATACCCGCAGTCTTCTGGACATCCTCCGGTTTTTATTGATAATAAAGTAGAAACTTGAACTACATTTGGATCATGATTCTCTCTATGAATAGTAGCCGCTTCATATAATAATTCCATTAATGGCTTATTATAAATAGCCATTATTTCTTCTTTGGTCCAGTTATGTTTAGTAATACTCATATTATTTTATTTTTAATTTACTAATGTAGGCTAATGCATCTATTTTGTCTTGGTGTAATTGATTTTTCAAAATTTCTAAAGATTCAAATTTTTGTTCGTCTCTTAACTTTTTCAACATATGTACTTTTATTGAAGCATCATAAATTGTTTGTTCAAAATTAAAAATATGCACTTCAATTGACAAATTTTCTCCATCAATAGTTGGTCTTGTGCCAATATTCATCATGCCATAATATGCATTATTTTCAATATAAACAGCAACTACATACACACCAATTTTTGGTATTAATTTGTACGTTTCCGTGAGGTGTATATTAGCTGTTGGAAACCCAATAGTTCTCCCCAGTTGATTTCCTTTTAGTACTTTTCCAGACAACATGTAAGGGTACCCCAAATATTGATTAGCCAACTCAATGTTTCCTTCTTGTAAAGCCATTCTAATTTTTGTTGAACTTATTGCTATAGCATTTATTTGTTGGGCAGAAATTTCTTCCACTTCAAAGCCAAATTTAGCACCAAATGCTTTCAAATCATTAAAATCAGCAGCTCTATTTTTGCCAAATTTATGATCATATCCAATAATTATTTTGGCCACATTAAATCGATCTACTAATACTTGTTTTACAAATTCTTCAGGTGTCATTTCTGAAAAAGTATGATCAAATGGATGAATAATAAAATTATCTATTCCTATTTTTGAAAATAATTCTTGTTTTTCAACAATCGTATTTAACAATTTTAACGTTGACGTTTCTGAAATGATAGCTCGTGGATGCGGAAAAAAGGTAAGTACAAGGCTTTCTAAATTTTCTTTTTTTGAATTATCAATTAAATGCGCAAGAATAGCTTGATGTCCTTTATGTACACCATCAAAAGTACCTAAGGTAACAATTGTTTTTTTCTGAGTTTTAAACTCACTTATATTTGAAAATACTTTCAAGGATTTAATTTTACTGCAAAAGTAAATTTTTAATGTTAATTTTACTAAAATGACGCCTTGTAAATTTTTTATTTAAAAAAAAAAATTATATTTGTTAATTAAATTTAAACCAATCAAATAATGAGAAAGACTTTACTTTTTTCTATTTTCTCTGTGTTTACTGTATTTAGTGGTATTGCACAAACCGAGAAAGCATGGACATCAGTAGTTGGCGAAAAGAATATGGCAATTACAAAAACTGCCACAAGAAGTACTTTTCCTGAAAACTATCTTTTGTTTAAACTTGACCTAACTTCAATTAAGCAAGCATTGTCAAATGCGCAGGATAGGTTCGCTATAAATGCTAATGGCGTAATAATAGCATTACCAAATGCTGAAGGTAAACTTGAACATTTTAAAATGTTTGAAGCTTCAAATTTTGACGCTCAATTACAGGCTCAATTTCCTGAAATTCGTTCTTATGTAGGTATCGGTATTGAAGATACATATGCACAAGTTCGTTTAAGCATTGACCCAAAAGGAATGCAAACAATGGTTTTCAGAGCAGACAAAAAAAATGAATTTATGGAGCCTTTTTCTGAAGATGGAAAAATTTATGCCGTATATAATTCTCAAAGAACAAAAGGAAAATTACCTTTTACGTGTTCTACTACTGAACAATCAATAACTCAAGAATTAGGAAGAAATTTAAATGAAGTAAACAGAAGTAGTACTACTACACTATTAACATTTAGACTTGCCTTATCATGTACCGCAGAATATGCCAATTATTTTGGTGCAACAAATGCATCACAAGTATCATTAGTACTTGCTGCATTTAACGCAACTATGACCCGTGTAAATGGTGTTTTTGAAAAAGATTTTGCTATCCACATGAACATTACAGCAAATTCAAGTAGCGTAATTTATTATGATGCTGCGAGTGACCCTTATTCTGACGCAGCAAGTATGAATAATTGGAACGCTGAACTACAAGCGAATTTAACAGCAACTATTACAGAATCTACATACGATATTGGACATTTATTTGGTGCAACTGGTGGTGGTGGTAATGCAGGCTGTATAGGTTGTGTTTGTGTAAACGGATCTAAAGGAAGTGGAATAACTTCTCCAGCAGATGCCATTCCTGCAGGTGACAACTTTGATATTGACTATGTAGCTCATGAAATGGGACATCAATTTGGTGCCAATCATACATTTACGCACAGTACAGAAAATAATACTGTAAATTATGAGGTAGGATCTGGATCAACTATTATGGGGTACGCTGGTATTACAAGTTATGACGTTCAACCTCACTCAGACGACTATTTTCATGCAGGGAGTATTGCACAAGTTCAAGCCAATATGGGGACTAAAACGTGTCCAACATCCGTTGCTTTAACACATAGTGCACCAGTAGTAAATGCAGGTGCTACTTTTACAATTCCTAAAAGCACGCCCTTTATGTTAACAGGTTCTGCAACTGATGCAGGTGGTGGTTCATTAACGTACTGCTGGGAGCAATATGATGATGCTTCTGCAACAGCTCAATTAACAACTGGAAGCCCGGCTTCAGCTACAAAAACAGCTGGACCAAACTTTAGATCGTATGCCCCATCAGCGTCACCTACAAGGTATTTTCCTAGAATGGCATCTGTTTTAAATGGTTCTACTACAACAGCAGGAACAGATTGTTTAGTAGAAGCGTTAAATTCAAATGCAAGAACATTAAACTTTAGACTTACAGTTAGAGATAACGTAGCGAATGGAGGACAAACTAACTTTGCAAATACAAGTGTAACTGTTGACGCTACTAAAGGACCTTTAACCGTAACTTCTCAAAGTACGGATGGTATTTCATATCCTGTGAGTTCTTCTCAAACGGTTACTTGGTTAGTAAATAGTACGAACGCATTATCAGGAGGTGCAAACGTTGATATTTTACTTTCTACTAATGGCGGTTCTACATGGACAACTTTACTTGCTAATACACCAAATGATGGCTCAGAAGCAGTTACTTTACCTGCTACACCTGCAGCTTTTTGTAGACTTATGGTAAAAGCAAATGGAAATGCTTTCTTTAATGTAAATTCAAAAGATTTTGCAATTGGATATGTGGTAACTAATACTTGTAACACCTATTCATCATCACCAGCTTTAGCAATTCCTGATGGTTCTGGTACTACCGGCCCTGTGCCTGGAGCAGTTGTTTCTTCAACCATTTCAGTGCCCGTAACTTATACACTTTCTGATGTAAATGTAAATTTAGATGTTACTCATACTTATATTAATGACTTAGATATAGCTGTTAATCACCCAGATGCAACTCAAGTCTTCTTATGGAGTGGTTTTTGTGGAAGTCAAAATAACTTTAATATTACTTTTAGTGACGGCAATCCTACACCAACTTGTACAGGCAATGACACTAGCGGAACATTTGCGCCAGCTACCCCATTAAACACATTAAATGGAAAACCTGCAAATGGAACATGGACAATTTTAGGTAGAGATAATTGGTCTGGAGACACTGGAACTATTAATTCTTGGTCGGTAGAAGTTTGTTCTCAAACATTAACTCCGCTTTCTACTGAAAGTTTTGGGCTTGAGAATTTCTCAATTTATCCAAATCCAAACAATGGTAACTTTACAGTGAACTTTACTTCACAATCTTCAAATGCTATTGAGATCATGGTACATGATATTAGAGGAAGAGAAGTTTACATGAAGTCTTTCAATAATAGTTCATTGTTTAATCAAACTATTCAATTAGCAAATGTTGAAACAGGAATTTATCTTGTAACGGTTAAAGATGGCGAAAGAAAAGAAGTTAAGAAAATTATTATTGAATAAGTAATACTTTTCAAAATATAAAAAGCCCCTATTAAATAGGGGCTTTTTTATTTTCCATTAAATTGATTCATTGTATTATTCATTCCTGCTAAGGCAAAAGATTTTATTATTTCTGTAGCAACATCTAAACGTTCCTTTAATTTTTCTTTTTCTTCCTCATCCCATTCACCTAAAACATAATCTACTTGTTGCCCTTTTTTAAACGTGTCACTAATTCCAAATCTAAATCGAGGATAGTCTGTAGTATTTAATAATAATTGTATGTTTTTTAGCCCATTATGTCCTCCATCAGAGCCTTTTGATTTAATTCTTATACTTCCAAAAGGCAAATTCAAATCATCCGTTATAACTAATAATTGTTCTTTATCAATATGTTCTTTATCTAACCAATATTGCACCGCTTTGCCACTTAAATTCATATAAGTATTTGGCTTAATAAAAACAATTGTACGGCCTTTTATTTTATATTCAGCACGTTCTCCTAGCTTTACCGTTTCAAACGAAAGATTTTCTTTCTTTACAAAATAATCCAATATCTTAAAGCCAATATTATGTCTTGTATTAACATATTCAGCGCCAATATTACCTAGGCCTACTATCAAAAACTTTTTCATTACAATTTTATTATGTTACAAAAATAAAAAAAGGACTGAATAAAAACTCAGTCCTTTTAATTATCTATAAAAAGATTTTATAATCTTCCTCTATTATCTTTAATTTCTGCTTTATCTCTTAAGGCTTGAATAACTCTATAAGAAGCTCCACCTTTAGTTTGCTGATTTAATTGATCAATTTGAGATTTGTAATCTTTCACAACTGGTGCTTTTACTATAGTTTTTGTTCTTACCATGTACACACCCATATTTCCATCAATTAATTTTGAGGTTTTATTTGACGCTAATCCAAGAGCAGTTCCTATCACTTTAGGTTCAAAACCTAAATTTGGAACCACAGGATTTGCTAATGACAAAGCAACCGCTGGCAATATAGAAGAACCAGAAGATTTTGATACCGCTTCTAATGTAGCGCCAGTCATTTTCTTTCTGATGATTTCCGCTTTTTTCTCATTTTTGATTAATGGTTCAACAGATTGTTTTGCAACATCTAAAGGCAATAAGCCAGTATCATTTTTAGATTTTAAACGAACAATAGCAAAACCAACTTGAGGAATATCAAATCTTTTAATAGCACCTTCCTCTGTTTCATCATTAAACGCCCAAGTAACAATACCTCTTTGAATACCTAATCCGTTGATATTTTCATCATATGCTTTTACGCTTGTAACAGGTGCAACTGTAAGACCAGAAGCTTTTGCTGCTTTCTCCATACCTTGTGCATTAGCATCTGATTCAAATTTATTTGCTTTGTCGTAATTTGCATTTTCTGTTTTTTCTGAAGGCTGGATTTTTAATGCCACAGTTCCTAATGAAATGGCATCATATCGCGCATCAACTCGCATTACGTGGAAACCAAAATCTGTTTCAACCACTCCAACTTTTCCAATTGGGCTACTAAACAAATAGGCATCAAAAGGTTTAACCATTTGTCCTGGCACTACATTATCATAAACTCCTCCATTTTGTTTAGAACCTTGGTCATCTGAGTTTGTCATCGCTAACATAGCAAAGTTTGCAGGTGCAGCAATCGCTTGAGCTAATAAAACTTCTGCTTTTGCTTTTGCTTGCTCTTTAGTTAACTTAATTGTTGGAGCTGCTTGCATAGCGCCTTTATAAGCAACTAAAATATGACTAACTTTTGCGCTTGAATTTGGTTTTCTACCTACTAAACGAGATAACTTATAGTATCCTCCTTCAATATATGGCCCAAAAACTTGACCTGGTACTAATGAAAATAATTGTTCTGAAAACTCTGGAGATAAATCTTTTTTAGCTACAAACGTTGAGTCAAATTTTAAATCTGAGTTTGAATTTACAAATTCTGCAATATTTTTAGCTGACGCAAAACCTGGAATAGTATCGTTCTTACCTGTTTTAGCATTATAAACAATTCCTCCTTTTACTAATCCATCAATCTTAGATTTCATAGCCGCTTCATCTCCTTTTGAAGGTTTGTTGTCTACAACTACAAATTCAAGAGCTCTTGTTGGATCTGATTTGTATTTTTTTGGATTTTTATTCATGTAAGCAATAATTTCTTCATCAGAAACTTTTACTTGATCATCACTTACCGTTGAATAAGCGACAGAAACATAATCAAAATCTACTTTATTGTTTTCTCTTTCATATTTTACTTTACCTTCAACTTTAGTAGTGTACACACTAGATTTGATTAAAGTAGTATACATTTGTTCTTTGGCATATTCTTGAATATCCTTTTCAAAAGCTAACCATTGAGACCAAATTGTAGGATCTTGAGAATTTTGTAATGATTTGATATATTCTTCAAACTTTTTTTCGTCAAATTTACCAGCCGCATTTAAAAACTGTGGTGTTTGAGAATATTGTGGATGATTTTTAATTACACCCATAATTTGATCTTTTCCTAAAACAAGACCTATTTTATCATATTGTTCATTCAATACTACTTTTCTAACTTCTTGTTCCCAAACCGAATTAATAGCTTGTGTAGTGCTGATTCCTTGTTGTTGTTTTTCAACATTACTTACTTTTTGCATAAATTCTTGATAATCCAAATCTGTTCCATTTATAGAACCTACCTGATTAGAATTTCCGCTAAATCCACCACTTTTAATTACATCTGCGAGTACAAATGAAAATAATGCTAACGCAATAATTAGGATTAGCAAAATAGAACGCTGTCTAATTTTAGATAAAATTGCCATTTTTATATTGATTATTTTTTATTCAGAGGGCGAAAATACAACTATCTATTAAATAATAAAATAGAAACGTGTATTTTTTATTGATTTTTTTGATGTTTTTCTAATCTTTTTACAAATTTTCTTCTCACAAAGAACATGATAATAAAAGCTGCAGCAATTATAGCTTGCAAACCAAAATCTTGATTTGTGATGAATTTATAAATAACACTAACAAAAAAAGCACATCCTGCTAGGAAATATAGATACTGTGAATACGTTAACCATTTCATATTTTTTATTTTTTTATTAATCAAGATTATTTACTTGTCCCACATTATTTTGCATATTGAATACTTTAAAATCTTTGCTAAAATCAATTCCTACGCCTTCCAGGAAACCGCCCTGACCATCATTAAACTTAAAAGGTTCTTCAGTAAAAAACCATTCATTTTTTTGATCAAAATACAATTGATTCGTTTCTAAAATTTTTCCGTCATGGGTTACGATTTTAACATTACCAATTAAATCAATTACTTGTGTCTTTTTATAGGAAATTGCTTTATCAGCCTTTACGGTTGTTGTGCGATGATTAGCATCATAAAGCGTAACTAAAATGCCTTTTGGAAATTCAACAAATGGGTTTTTGGCAGTAGAATAATCTAACATTTTCAAGCTTTTTAACGTAGATTTTACTTGACCTGAATCTGTATATTTTAAGTTTATAGAATCTGCTTCACCTGTAGCTACAAAAGTAGTCTTATAAATGTTTTGTACCTCTTTTAAATTGCTTTCACAGCTATACATAATTACAAGTAGAAAAAAACCAAAAAAGCGAACATTTTGCAATTTCATAACGGATTATTAATTGTACAAATTCTTTTTAAACCACTTGTCACTAAACATTAATCCGATATTAATAGTAAAATAATTTTCTTTTATAAGTCCATTACTTGATGTACCTCTACTACCAATCTCAGAACCTATATTAATACTTGAAAACGTTCCCGTAATTGGAAAAGCAAAGCCAAAACTTATTGCTTTATCTTTTATAGATGTATTATTAATTACCAAACCTGTGTTTTCATATCTAAAACCAGCTTTGTAAGTTACGCGTTGGAAATAACTTTGGAACGAATCAAATTTTGGAATAAAATAGCCCCCAATAGCGATTTTTGAAGAATTTTCATATCTCACATTGTTATAATTGTCAAAACGATTGGTTTGAGTACTTGTTCCTCTTCGAGTATAATCAGCGCCAATAAACCATTTTCTATTTCCTAAGCCCGCGCCTAAAGCTAACTTAGAAGGAATATTCATTTTTGAATCTGGCACAACAACCTCTTGTGAATTAGCAATTAATTCTGCCCCTGCACTATTAAATGTTACTGTAGCGGTATTTCTTGTATTTACAGAATTCAATTTTGTTTCAGGCGAAAAAGTCAAACTTGTAGTTAACGTATATTTAGCATAAACCTTTGTTTTATATAGCAATCCTGTATTAAAGGCTACGCCTGATACAACAGAATTATTTAATTCTCTAGTACTATATTGTACGCCATTTAACAAGAGAATAGACTTTGTATCTATGGAACCAAATAAATAGTGGAAATCGGCACCAAAACTTAACTTTGAAGTTAATTGGTATCCTGCTCCAAAATAAACTTTATTAACACCACCTGTTCCATTATAAACGTTTGATTGCGTTAAAACATCTCCTGTATATTGATTTTTAACTAATCTATATCCTACTGCAGAATGAGGCAACAAACCGAATGAAAAACCTAATTTTTTACTATAAGGAAGGCCAATTACAAGATAATCAAGTGTTGTTTTTTTCGCTTGTTCATAATCTACACTTGATTTTAATTTATAAAATGACGATGTACCTCCAATTTGAATACTTGTAAGCATTTGATTAGCATACGACGCTGGGTTTAAAACATTCAAGTGAATACTATCTGAATAAACACTTAAGCCACCCATTGATACTACATCATTCATTCCTTTGAATCGTGCGTCACCTAAACCATAAAACGAATAAGGGGAAGCTGTGTTTTCTTGCGAAAAAAGTTGGCTACTCAAAAGAACTAAAACTCCTAATACAATTTTTTTAATCATTTCTTTAAACTATATATGTGTAAACTATATAAACTTTTTAATAAAAAATTTTCATCGGCAAATATGGTGCTTTTTAATCGATTAGCCAAAAAATTAGCATCTCCTCCTGTTAAAATTACTGTTAAATCCTGATAATTAACAGAATATTTAGAAATAAACCCTTCAATTTCATTTAAAACGCCATGAACTACACCCACATGTATAGACTCATTTGTTGTTTTTCCTACTTCATTTTGAAAATATGTGGCTTGTAACAGGGGTAACTTTGCCGTATGATCATGTAACGTCAAATATCTTAACGCAATTCCTGGGGAAATAGCTCCTCCTTCATAAACCCCATTTGAGGTGACCAAATCATAGGTAATACATGTACCTGCGTCTATTATCAAACATGTTTTTTGTGGAAACTTCAATACTGCACCTGCAGCAAGCACCATCCTATCTATACCTAAAGTTTCAGGCGTTTGGTAGACATTTACAAAAGGAAAAGAACTCTGATGAGACAAAGAGTAGATTTCTACTCGTTCTTGCAGCCATGTTAGCAATGCTGGTTCAACGGTAGCTACCGAAGCATAGATTAATTTTGATGCCTGAGGATAAGTAGTGAAAATAGTTTCAAAATTATATTTTGCCTTTTCTAGCTCAAAAACAAATTTATCAACCAACTCAACTTCTTCAAAGACAGCAACTTTAACAAAGGTATTTCCAACATCAACGGTTAATAGCATACTAAAGAATTAAAGGCACAAAGGTACAAAATAGATTTTTTTATTTTTTTATTTTGGAAATAATAAAAATGATTCTATATTTGCACTCGCTAAATGCAACGGGTACCTTAGCTCAGTTGGTAGAGCAATGGACTGAAAATCCATGTGTCCCTGGTTCGATTCCTGGAGGTACCACAATAAAAAAACCACTCATATGAGTGGTTTTTTTTATTATAAATAAGTTATAATTTCATTTTTTAATCGGTCGTATTCGCCTTGCAAGATTAACCCATTATCCAAAAGCTTTTTGTAATTCTGTAATTTTTCAAATAATTCCTCTTTTGATAATTCTGTTAAAGGTCTTTCACCGTGTGTAATTGGCACTTCAACTTCTGCATCTTGAACCAAACTTGTTGCAGGTATAATTTCTGCTAAATGTGTAACTTCTTCCGCAACTACTTCTTCTACATTATTTTCGTCTGCTGTTTTTGTTTCAGCTAACTTAGGTCCATTTTTTAAAATATCTAGCTGCTCTTTCGCATACGTATACAATTTTCGGGCTTGATTTTTTGGTAAATAATCAACTGTATGTGTTAAATCTGAATGAGTCGTAAAGGTAAAATCGGCACCTAAAATGCCCTCTTTCACAAATGAGCCTGCAATATCATCCCAATCGTAATCAATGAATTCCATTGATAATCCTAAATTTTTAGGCTTACACAAGATGATGCGTTTATTAGTCACTACTATGCTATCTGGAAGAATGGTTACAGCTGGTTTTTTCTGCACCGCAATATACCCTACTTCCTCGTTTGACATCAAAAGATTCTCCAATTTTGAAGTGATTTTTTCAATCGCTTTTGGATCTTGATCTTCGTTTAATATTTTTTTTAAGTTATCTATCATAATTTATTTCAAAATTCTTTATTCAAGATTGAATATTCAACATTTATTTTTACTCAATGAGGTTTTAAAAACCTTGCAGAAATTCAATCACAAAAGTAATGCCTAATTTTCTACTTCTCGATATAATTTCGAAAAAAATCAAAATTACTCGAAGTAAGACTATGAAATTTCAGCTTGAATTTTTTTCGTTAAACTTTTAAAAACAAGCTCGTAAGAATGATTAATCAATTCGCACATCATTTTATCGGAAACATCTTCATGAAATCGAATCGTATTCCAATGTGCTTTACTCATGTGATAACCTGGTGCAATGGCTTCATATTCCGCTCGAAGTTCCAAAGCGCGTTCTGGATCGCATTTTAAATTTAGACTTGGCTTTCCTTTTTCCCAATCAGATAATGAGGTTAAACAAAACATTTTTCCACCTACTTTAAATACTAATGTATCTTCATCAAACGGAAAATGTTCGGTGACGCCTTTTTTGCTCAAACAGAACTCATATAATTGCTGAATGTTCATTTTGGTAATTACTTTTCAATTTTATACAAAATCGGTTTACTCGGACTAGCATCATTTTCAAACGAAGCGAATTGTAAATTCAAAATATAACTTCCGTCTTTTACTTTTTCGTCTACATAAATCATTTCGGTAATTGTGCAATTAAAACGAGCATCATCATTAACTTGATTCACGTCTTTCACATTCCAAAACGCTTTATGTGCCAATAATTTTCCTTCATCACGTTCTTTATCAACACTTGGTAAATCAATTAATAAGTGTTGAATGCCAATTTCTCTAATGAAAATAGCAGCCGCTTCTTCTAAATAAGGCGGATTAGTATTCGAATAATTCAGGTGTTTTTTATGTTCTGAATTTGGCAACGTTCTGATAATAATAGCTTCTGGTTTAGTTGTACCCAAAGCATTTTCAATTTGTCCTTTGGTAATGATTAAATCTTCGCCAACGCTTTTTGGTTCAACCGAAATCAATTGAGCTGTAAAGAAAAATTGTTTTAAACATTGATTAATGGAATAAAAATCGCGGGTAATATGCCCTAAACACTCCGTGTGCGTTCCATGTGCATGCGGGTTGAAGAAAATGTTATTGAAATTGGTTGATGATTTTCCTTCCGAAACTTTCCCTATCCATTCCGAAGTCTCGGAAACTATTTTTACGGGTTCAATTTCGGGTGCGTTTTGGTACCAAGCAAGCGGATTTTGATCATTGTTAGTCAATGGAATAGAAATATCAATGGGTATTGATAAATCGATTTGTATGTTATTAATTTTTGCTTTCATATTTTTTTTAACCGCAAAGAGCGCAAGGTTTTTTCACTAAGTTCTCAAAGCGTTGTCCCTTCTTTGTGCCCTTAGTGGTTTATAATCATTCCAAATTTAACAAAAACAAATCACTCGCAATTCCATCACACAAAAATTTTCCTTTTTTTGTGGTTGTTAATTTGTCCCCTGTTAGTACTAAATGCTCAGTTTGTATATATTTTTTAGATTGATCTAACAAATAAAGCAAATAACGTTCGCCAAATTTTCGTGCAACTCGCTCCAATGAAACGCCCCAAATAGTTCGTAAACCTGTCATAATGTATTCGTTATAACGATCGGTTTTGGTTAATGTTTCCATTTCAATTGGTAATTTATTTTCTTGAATCGATTTAATGTACAATGCATTATTTGACACATTCCAACCTCTATTTTGTCCATCATAACTGTGTGCTGACGGACCAATTCCAATATATTTTTTTCCCAACCAATAACTCGAATTGTTTTTGGAAAAATAATGTTCTTTTCCAAAATTAGATAACTCATAATGTATAAATGCGTTTTCTGAAAGTATATCTACCAAAATTTGAAAATGCGCTGCAGCCACTTCATCATCTGGTTGTGGAATGATTCCTTTTTGAATAAATGTATGCAAAGCTGTTTTGGTTTCTACGGTTAAAGCATAACTCGAAATATGCGGTATCCCAAAAGACAAGGCAGTTTGAATGTTTTCCAACCATTTTTCATTGGACATATTGGGAATTCCATAAATCAAATCAATAGAAATATTATCGAAATGTTGCGTCGCGATTTCAAGACATTTCTTTGCTTCTTCTGCATTGTGCGCCCGATTCATCAACTTTAAATCTTCTTCAAAGAAAGATTGAATTCCAATAGACAATCGATTCACAGGCGAATTGGCTAAGTTACAAATTGTCTCAATATTTAAATCATCAGGATTAGCTTCTAACGTGATTTCTGGGTTAACTATTACATTATAATTTTGATATACAGCGTCAATTAAAAATCGTATATCTTCAATTGTCAATACGCTTGGCGTTCCTCCACCAAAATAAATGGTCTCGATTGGTTCGGTGATGGGTTTACTTCGTAATTGAATTTCTTTAGCCAAAGATTGAACCATTTCATCTTTCTTCTTTAATGAAGTCGAAAAATGAAAATCACAGTAATGACAAGCTTGTTTACAGAAAGGGATGTGGATGTATATTCCTGACATTTTATTAGTATTCAGTCGCAGTCGCAGTTTGCAGCACTGTAGCTGAAAACTGAAACTGAAAACTATTTTTTAATTCTACTTTCATTTTGTTTCACAAAAGCATCCCAACCCGAATAACTTTTTCCTATTTCCACTCTTCCCGAATTAAAAAAATGACAAACAGCCGCCGCTAAACCATCAGTTGAGTCAAGGTTTTTTGGCAATTCTTTAAAGCCTAGCAATTGTTGTAACATTTTAGCCACCTGTTCTTTACTCGCATTTCCATTACCTGTAATTGCCATTTTTATTTTTTTAGGTTCGTATTCGGTAATCGGAATATCTCGTGAAAGTCCGGCCGCCATAGCTACACCTTGCGCACGTCCTAATTTTAACATCGATTGTACATTTTTACCAAAGAAAGGTGCTTCAATAGCAATTTCATCTGGATGGTGTGTGTCAATTAATTCAATTGTTCGTTCAAAAATGACTCTTAACTTTTGATAATGATTATCGTATTTAGATAAAATCAATTCGTTCAATTGTAAAAATTCCATTTTTTTATTGACCACCTTAATCAAACCAAAACCCATTATGGTGGTTCCAGGATCAATACCTAATATGATACGCTCGTTTGCCAATTTTATAGTTTCTAGTTTAAGGTTTTCCGTTAAAAGTTTTTTGTTTCTTTGCAAAATGATTTTGATTCCACACAAAGCTAAACAATATCTCACATTTTTTATCAAACTAACCATAGTTTGTTTATCCTTTTATTTTATTTATAGCAAACTGAGCGAAGATGAGCAAATGAATTGGTCACAATTTTATTCTATTTTGCACGCTCGATTGTCTGTTTTTTGGTTGGTTATTCTCTTTCTTTTTAGTTTTGGGAACCGTTTTTTAGAAATTTTAAAATGGCAAAATTTAGCCTCTTTCGTTAGGACTATTACTATTGGCGAGGCGAGCAAACAAGTGCTTGCTGCTCTTACAGCGGGATTATTTACACCTAACGGAATAGGAGAATATGCAGGAAAGGCAATGTATTATAACAAACTAAATACCAAAAAAATTATCTTTTTAAATTTAATTTGCAACGGCATTCAGATGCTCTTAGTCATTACTTTTGGGCTACTAAGTTTAATTTATTTGGGATTTTATAAGTGGGCAATGATACTTTTAGTTATTATAGTTTTGAGTATTGTTTTTCTATTCTTTATTAAAAATGTTACAATTAAAAACTATTCGGTTTCTGTTTTAATTCAAAAAATTAATGAATTGCCAAAAAAAATGCATACTAAAAATATTGTTCTAGCTATAGGAAGATATGTATTACACATGCATCAATATTATTTATTATTTATACTTTTTGGAGTAACTGCAGATTATTTTACCTTACTAGCAACGATAAGTGCGGTTTATTTTATTGCTTCATCTTTGCCTTCGTTTCAATTTTTAGATTTTGTAGTAAAAGGCAGTGTTGCGTTATGGTTTTTTGATAAAATACATGTAAGTGAGGTTGTAGTATTATTTATCTCAACATTTATGTGGTTTTTTAATGTGGTAATTCCAGTCTGTATCGGAAGTTATTTTGTCTTAACATTTAAAAAAACAAATATAGAGTAAGTTTATTTATGTAATACAATAGGTAATTGTAATTCTGTTTTAACAGGCATCCCTCTTTTTAATGCAGGCTGAATCGCTGGAAAGGATGCTAAGCGCAATTGAAAAACACTATCTAATTGGTGTCTATTAATAACAAGTGAGTCATTTAAAATAGGTTCAAATGAAACTTTTGCATCTGAAAAAATAGTAACTTTTACCTGAATAGAATCTATATTAGGAAGTAATTTTGCAATGCTATCATCTTGTAATTTTTCTTGTAATTGAGAAGAAAGCAAATTATAAAAACACATTTTTTGTGATTCTTTGTCTACTAACGAGTC
>NZ_CALFIG010000058.1 GCF_937876455.1 uncultured Flavobacterium sp. | reverse complement strand
ACTCTTTCCCTACACGACGCTCTTCCGATCTCTTTATTAAAATCATTATTGTGCGCAGCTATTAGAGCTTTAGAAGCCATCGCTTCTAGTAAAGAAGGATTCGTTCCGCCTACAGAGTGCCCATGAAAATATAACTTTGAAAAATAGCGCAAATTATTCAATGTAGTGATGTCGTAAATAGCTCCTACAAAACGAATGTTTGAATACGGTTTAAATTTATTTTTCAAATAGGCACCATACTTTGTTTGATGATTTCCAATAACTAAAATCGGTGTAGGGTCGCTATCGTGTTGGAGTGCCACGCCCTCTAAAACCATATCCAAATTGTTTTCAGGCTCAAATCTTGCCATAATCATATTATAACGCTCTTTTTCTAAATGATAGTGTTGCAAAATTGTTTCGTCAGGCTTATCAAAAGGAATTGCGCCATAAGCAATATAAGTAGAGGCTTTTTTATAATTTTTTTCAAGTAATTTTTGGATACCAACAGAATCAGATATTAAAACATCACTCGTTTTTGCGGCTAACCATTCAGCAAATTTTAAAAACTGCTTTACGGGCCAAGAATATTTTGATCTTTTCCATTCCAACCCGTCCATATTAGTTATTATCAGTGTTTGTTTTGGCAATAAAAAAAACCAAATAGAGCTGCTTGTATAGCCTAATTGCAAAATGATATCAAAATTTCTTTTTCGACTATCTTTAATACAATTGTAATCGTATATAAATTGGCCAAAAGTGCCCAGTTTATATTCTGGATCGTGTTGATGAAGAATGTGTACACCATGAAAATTTGATTCTTGAAATTTATGATTATGAGAATTATAACAATACACTTCGAGTCCTTGCTCAGCTAAGTAGACCGAAAAATATTCGGCAAACTGCTCAAAGCCTCCGTAATAATTTGGAATTCCCCTTGTTCCAAGTATGGCTATTTTCATGTTTGTGTTTTGGCCAAATGTAAGTATTTTTAAATTATTATGCTTGTGTAAGTTTTAAAGAATTAATAAAAATTTGTGCCGCTATTTGCCAATTATAATTTTCTTTCACAAATGCTGCCTTTTTAACTAAAGAATCTTCTTCCTCTGGATGATTAATTGCATTACTTATCTCTTGCTGAAATGCCTTTACGTCTTTCAAAGAAACTAAATTTTCCGCTAAAAACGTAAAATCAGACATGGCGGTTTCATTGGCACAAATTGTTGGGGTTTTAGTTGCAATAGTTTCTAAAGGAGGAATCCCAAAACCTTCTGCGGATGAAGGGTATACGCTTAGTTTTGCGCCTCTAATCAATAATAAAAGTTGTTTAAAAGGCACGTTTTCAAAAGATTTAATTTTTTGTTTTATATCTAAAGAAAGAGAAGTATAATACTTTAAATAGGCCTCATCTATGTTTTTTTTATCTCCAACAAATACTAAATCACATTGTTTATATAACTCTTGCTCAACAAAGGCCTTTAAAAGCAGCAAATGATTTTTTCTTGGCTCCCATCGACTAACAAAAATAATGTAGTCTTTTATTTGGTAAATTAGATGTGCTTCTTTTTTTACTTTTTCTTTGTCGTAGGGCTCAAAAAAAACAGCTTGAACCCCGTTCGGGTGGACAACAAATCCTTTAACGTTTAAATGGGTTTCTATTCTGTTTTTAGAGTAGGATGAAATTGTAAACAAATAATCAGAAATTTTAGCACTAAATTTAAACGTTATAAAACTAAATATTCTAAATTGTTTTGAAAAATAACTTGGAAAATCTTCAAATAACACATCATGTATGGTTAAAATATACTTGCAAAATTTAATTGGTGGTACCCGATATTGAAAATGAGCATATTCTATTTTGTGTCGTTTAATCAAATAAGGCAGTAAAAGTAAAAGTCTTATAACCGCGTTTTTAGATTTATATTTTACATAAGTAACATTTTTGTGTGTGCCGAAAATAGTTTCCAAATTAGTTATATCATAAGCCGCTAAAAAAAAATGCAGGTGTTCATGTTGAAGCAATTCAAGATATAAGCCCCGAATATAGGTTTGGGTACCTTGAAATTCTTTGTCAAAAACATGACAATCGACAAATATATTTGTTGGTTTATTCATGTTATTGGTTTTCGTTTTCTTCATTTTTTAGTAGTAACTCATAGTAACAAATCAAAAATCCATAAAAAACAGACTTGTTGTCTAGCTTTAAATACAATCCCATAAAAACCCAATTTGACAACACTAAAAACAAAGCGCTTCCCACAAAAAGATAGTTGTAATATTTTAAATTTTGGGCTGTATTGTTTGTTTTTGAAAAATAATACACAAAAAGAATAAGCAACAAAACGCCTAGCAATCCAGATTTAAGAAAAATAGTAAAAAACCCATTGTGTAGTGCTGGAGCTTGTCTAATGTAGGTTCCTTCGTTTGTATACATTTTTTGACCATAATCAACAGTTGATCCCAACCCTTTTCCCATTACTATGGCTCTAGGTCCTTCTTGTGTAACTTGTTGGTACGTAATTATGTTTTCGTAGGATCTAAAATTATCATTAAACTCTTTCCAATCGTTTTTGTTGATTTTAGTTTTAAATGCTTCTATTGGGGCGTTTTTAACTTTATATAAAAACGCTTCAAAACCTTTTCCGTTTCGATGAGGATTTAGATAATACACATAGGCATATAAAGAGACTAATGAAATTAAAAACAACACCGTTCTTTGTAAGCCTCGTTTTGTAATTCTTAAATGACCTTTTAAAGCAATAAATAGAATTCCAAACTGAAGCATATTTGTTCTGGATAAATACAACAAACTGGAAATAATTAATATACCGCTAAACAAAATCACTCTTTTCTTTGAAATAGTTAAATTAAAACGGTCTTTAAACAACACTAATAGTAAAGCATAAATTTCGAAATCATTAAAATAACCTCCATACTCTCTTAACTGATTCACGTTTTTTATAGAAAACACATAATAACAAAAAAACAAGATAAAAATATGAATCAATGCGGTTAAGACGCCTATATTTATTACCGTATAAATAGTTTCTTTGCCTACAATTTTGGTTATATTATATCCAATTAATAAGCCAAAAGCTGGTTTAATTAAATAAGCAAAGTCGCGTAAAAAATGATGTGTGTTTATCTCATAGAAAAAAGAACTACAAAAAGCAATAAAAAGCGTGGCTAACACTAATATTTGTAACGTTAAAAACTTTGATGAAATTTTACTTTGATACGTTAACAAAACAATAATTCCCCATAAAGCAATCGTAATTTCAAAAATGTTGAGCAACAAAATTAAAACGGAAGCGTAGAGTAGAAATTTATGATATACTTTGGTTTGTATCATTTTGTGAATCTTATTCGTTTGAAGGCGTAAGGGCCTTTTTTACCAACACTAAATAACTAGTAATTAACACTATTTCTGTAGTTAATAACGACCATATTACGCCTTTTAATAGAAAAAAATGCGAGAACAGCAGTAAACTAATTGTGCCAAATATAGTTATAAAAATGGTGGTACTAATATATACTCGGTTTTTGTTTAAACTAAAAATTAACTGTTCTAGCGCTAAATTACCCCCAATAAAAACAGGAATAATCAATGCAAATAAAAGGGGTTTACACGTAGCTACAAAATTAGGGTTTGAGTTGAAAAACAAAAATACAGGTTCATAATTTACATAAATAAGTATTATACCAAACAACACAAACAATAAACTTAAGCCGTTTATTTTTTTCCATAACGAAAAACCTGAAGCAAACGATTCTTTTATTTTTGAACATATCACACTATATGAAAATCGAAAAACAATTTGAAAAAACGTTCTAAATAGCATAATTAATTGCTCTATAATTTTGTATTGCCCCGCAATAGTCGCCCCTAAAAATAAATCTACAACAAGTATGGGCGAATACTGTCTAAAAGCAAAAAACAACTGTGAAACACAAAATGGAAAATCGGTTCGGATGAGATGTATGGCTTTTTTTGTGCTAAAGTCTCTTATTTTAATGCTGTATTTTTGCTGTATTTTAATCCCATAAAAAACACTAGGGATAAGCGTGCCTAAGCCATAAAAAAGCAGAACTAAATAATAATCTTGAGTAGAGGCTACAAAGTAAAAAACACCAAAAAGATAAATGAGTTTAGAGATACTGTTTAAAACTGTTTGACTTAAAAAATCTTCTTCACCTTGAAAAACCCATGTAGGATTAAAGGCTTGAGTAAAAACAATGAATAATGCGCTACCAACCACTAAGGGCTGAGTATATAAATAAGGAATTAAAAAAGTTACAGCTGTTGCAACGAGAAAAAGCCCTATAAAAAGAAAAAATTTAGCATAAAAATGGGTGGTAATATATTTTTTTTGTGTGCCTTTTTCTAATTTGTTTTGACTAATATCGCGCACACCGTTGATGTAAGAAGAAAAATCAATAACAACAATTAAAATAAAAGCAATAGAAAAGCCAACGCCTACTTTTCCTAAACCTTTTTCACCACAAACCGAAACCACATGTGGAATAATAAGCAATGGGCTCACCACATTAAACAATTGCCCAATGCCATAAATAAAAAATTTACGTAGTGTAGCACTACTATATGTATTTTGAATGTGTTTTAAAAGCATTACTATTTGATTCTCTTCAAATATAGGTATTTGTGCTGTTTAGTAAACAAAAAAACCATAAATTTCTTTATGGTTTTTTGAAGAAAAGTTTGTTATTATTTTGCCAATTTTGGTATTTCAACAGCTTGTATAGATTCGTGGGGATACAAAGAACAATTTTGTTTCTTTCCGTCTTTTGTTAAAGGCTTAATAATCCCTGTAGTACTATCATATGTGCATTTTGAATCATCAGCACGGAAAAAAGCGCTGATTTCATTACCTTTTAATTCGCGAACATTCTTACCATATTCCATTTTAATTGATTTAACAATAATTTCCTCTTGTTCAGAATTTATACCAAAATCTAATCTTAGTTGTGAAGGATAGGCATCTTTAGGAAGCCAAAACTCAACAAGTTGCTCTTTTTCATTTCCGACTACTTTCTTCCATACAGCCTTGTCTTTAAAATTAATTGAACCGTCTTCGGTAAATAAAAGACAAAAATCGTCATCTTTTTTTACAATTACATTTGCTGTAACTTTAAAAGAAGGTCCGTCTTCTTCTTTTACGGAATTACTAGAGTCATTGGCTGTTTCATTTTTACAACTAAACAACACTAAAACAGAAAAAGCTAGTACTAAATTTTTTAAATTCATGGCAATATTATATTTATTATTTTTTTGTAAAATGTTCCCCTGGTTTGTGATTAACACATAGGAGAGAAAAATGAAACGTCTACGATGTCAATGGATCGCGGGAGTCACCATCCTCCAGTCTTTGGTGCTCACGTCCCTGGGAGCCACACTC
>NZ_CALFIG010000057.1 GCF_937876455.1 uncultured Flavobacterium sp. | reverse complement strand
TTTAGCCGCGTCTAATTGGTAGAAATCTACGTGTAAAATTTTGTCTGAAACTGGGTGAAATTGAATGTCTTGTAAAATACCTTCCATTTTTTTTCCACCTTCTAATTCAATTACTACAGTGTGCGCTTCTGGAGTATAAACTAATTTTGAAAATGCTTTTTCATCAGCACTAAAATGAACTGGGTTTTGTCCTCCGTATAATACGCAAGGAACCATTCCAGCATTACGTAAGGCTTTTGTCGAAACTTTACCTACGCTTTCTCTTTCTGATCCTTTGATCGTAATTGATTTCATAAGAAATAAATTAAAAATTAAAAATTACATTAAAAACTTTCCACTAATGGAATTATTGTTTTGAACCATGTGCATTACTTCTGCAAATAATGGTGCACAGCTCACTACTTTTATTTTTGTAGATTCTTTCTTTAATGGAATAGAATCTGTTACTATCAATTCTTCTAACTTTGAGTTTTCAATTTTTTCATATGCACTACCTGATAAAATGGCGTGCGTACAAATAGCTCTTACGCTCAATGCTCCTTTTTCTATCATAACATCAGCTGCTTTAGCTAATGTGCCTCCTGTGTCAATCATGTCGTCAACAAGTATTACATGTCTTCCTCTTACCTCACCTATCAACTCCATTGTGTCAATTACATTAGCTTGTTTGCGTTGTTTGTAACAAATTACCACATCAGATTGAAGAAATTTAGAATACGCGTACGCTCTTTTTGAACCACCCATGTCTGGCGATGCAATGGTTAAATTCTCTAATGCCAAACTTTTTACATACGGCAAAAAGATGGTTGAGGCAAACAAATGATCTACTGGTTTTTCAAAAAACCCTTGGATTTGATCAGCATGTAAATCCATCGTCATTATTCTTGTTGCGCCTGCAGCTTCTAGCAATTTAGCCACGAGCTTTGCGCCTATTGGCACTCTTGGCTTGTCTTTTCTATCTTGTCTTGCCCAGCCAAAATAAGGAATTACGGCAGTAATATGGCGTGCAGAAGCACGTTTTGCTGCATCAATCATTAGTAATAATTCCATCAAGTTATCTGAACTTGGAAAAGTGGAACAAACTAAAAATACGCGTAGACCTCTAATCGACTCTTCAAAAGAAGGTTGAAACTCTCCGTCACTATATTTTGAGAACGTTACTTTACCTAACGGAACACCATATTCTTTGGCAATTCTTTCCGCTAAGTACACACTTTGAGAACATGCAAATATTTTTGCTTCTGGCTCGTTGTATGACATTTTATTGTGTTGTTTATTTCTTAATACTCAAAATATGTAAAACATATAATAAGTACTTCAGATGTAGTTAGTTAGTTGTTGTGTTGTGTAATTTGAGTGCAAAGTTAGCAATTATATTGAACTCTGAAAGTTATTTTTTAAGTATTTTTAGGATACAATAAGAAACTTTATTTATATTTGCACTCCTTAAATGCCTTGGTGGCGGAATTGGTAGACGCGCACGACTCAAACTCGTGTTCTTCGGAGTGTGGGTTCGATTCCCACCCAAGGTACAAAAAAAGCTGTCTTTCGACAGCTTTTTTTAATTTGACAGAATGATAAACTCACTTCGTCTATTCTTTTGGTGGTCTGATTCTGCACACAATACGCCATCTGCACACACATTTAGCAATTGTGTTTCGCCATATCCTTTTGCCGTTAATCGCTCTGGAGCTATCCCTTTCGAGATTAACCAATCTCTTGTAGCTTGTGCTCTTTTTTCAGACAACACTTGATTGTATTGATGCGTTTGACGACTGTCTGTGTGTGAACGAATCGCAATTTGCATCGCTGGATTATCATGTAAAACTTCTATGATTTTTGCCAACTCAACTGCTGCATCTTCGCGAATATTCCATTTGTCTAAATCAAAATAAATGATGTCAATATTTAAGGCACTTCTTAAATCATCTCCTGCTTTTAGTGCTTTTACTTGTTTAACTAATACAACAGGGGTGTTTGTGCCATTATTACTCACCGCAATTGCCTCATTTGTAGCATACGTAGCGCTTTCTGCTCTTACATAATACTGTTGGTCATTAGGTATGTTTTCAAACACATAATTACCCATAGCATCTGTTAGTACTTCAGCTACTTTATTGTAATCTTTATCAAATAAAATAACTTTTCCTTGTATTACTTCTCCTGTATTTAAGTCTGTCAATTGACCCTCAACTTTTGTGTGTGTTTCTAATACTTTTTTCTCTGTAAATGAATAAATGTCATCAAAACCTAAATTGTCTTCTTTTCGATTGGATGTAAAATAACCTGATTTTAAACTTGCGTCTACAACATAACCAAAATCGTCACTTCCACTGTTAACCGGGGCGCCAATGTTTTGAGGTTCTGAATAGGTATTATTTGTATTCATTAATGAAACAAAAACATCTAAGCCTCCAAGACCTACATGCCCGTCTGATGCAAAATACAACTTATTGTCTGAAGCAATAAAAGGAAAAGTTTCTCTACCTTCTGTGTTTATGGCTTTACCTAAATTTTCTGGTGTGCCATACGTGCCGTTAGATTTTATGACAACCTTAAAAATATCCGATTGCCCTATTGTTCCTGGCATATTAGATGCAAAATATAAGGTTTTTTCATCTGCACTTAATGCAGGATGCGCACAACTGTATTCATTGCTATTAAATGGCAATTCTTGAACGTTTGTCCATTTTTTACCATCAAAAGAAGCTTTGTATAACTTTAGTAAAACCGTTTTGCTTTCGTCTGTTTTAACCCTTCCTTTGTTGTAATTGTTTCGAGTGAAATACATCGTTTTGCCGTCTTTTGTGAAAACAGGCGTTGATTCATTATAAACCGAATTGATTTTACTATTCAATAATTCTGGGCTTAAACTACCTGCTTTGAGTACATATAAATTTGTAAAAGACTGATCTGTCCAACTGTGTTTTCTTTTAAATGCTTTGGCTGTTTCTCTGGTAGAGGAAAAAATCAATTGGTCTCCATTGATAGCTGTGCCGTAATCCGAATATTCAGAATTAAACCCAGCGTTTTTTACATCTTGTCGTCCCGAATTTTTTTTGATTTGTGCTTGGTAATCTTTGTGTTGAATAAACAAAGCCACTCGAGTATCTTTGCTTCCCTTTTGAACCAATGCATTCATTATCTCATCTGCTTTTGAATAATCGCCCACCGATTTTAAACATTGTACATAACGAATGTAATATTCAGGTTCTACATCTTGTGTGAGTAAAAACAATTCGCCATACCATTTTGTTGCCTCAGGTAAATCTGCCTGAAAATAATAGGCATTAGCCAATCTTTGAAAAACTTCAACCGATTTATAACCTTTTTCTGCTACACGTTTATACACCTTTATGGCATCAACATAAGCTAAATTTTCATAATTCTTTGTAGCAATAGCTACTTTCTTCTCTTGTGCAAAACCTATACTTGTAATTAGTACTAAGCCAACTGCTATGCTTGTTATTTTTTTCATATATCTAATCTTAGAAGAATCGAGGTGATACCACATTATTTATTTTATTAAACAATTCAAATCGTAAAAAAATCTCGTGTGAACCCGAATTGTAATTCGCTAATTTAGTTACTTCACCATCATATCCATAACCAATAAACCAAGTGTCTGAAAGTTGGAAACCTAACATAGCGCTCATTGCAGCATCCCATCTATAAGCTGCGCCTAACACTATCTTTTCATTAAACATAAAATTAGCCGATAAATCTACTTGTAATGGCGCGCCTTGTACCACTTTTGTTAATACAGCAGGTTTAAATTTAAGATCTTCATTTATGTCAAATACTCTTCCTGCTATTAAGTGAAAATGCATACGTTCTGACGCAATTGAGTTTGAATTAAAATTAGCCTGTCCTTTATCAAAATGTTTTGTTTCTAAAATATTAGGAATAGATAAGCCAATATATGTATTATCAGAATATAAATAAAACCCCGCTCCTACATTTGGTGAAAATTTATTATCTATATTGTACTGTGCCAAAGCATCTCCTGGATTATAAATGTGTAATTTACTGAAGTCAACATTCAATAAATTTGCTGTACCTCTAATACCAAAAGCTAATTTGTATCGCTCCGATGCATCAATTGTATACGATACATCCGCTGAAATAGTTGACTCATCCGAAGGACCGATTCTCTCATTAAGTACAGACAAACCCATCCCTAAATTTGAATTCTTTATAGGAGTATGCAAAGCAAAAGTATTGGTAACCGGAGCTCCATCTAATCCAACCCATTGTGAACGATGTAAACCAAAGACACTCATCGTACCTCTTGAACCCGCATATGCCGGATTAATATTCAACGTGTTGTACATGTAATTTGTATATTGTGCATCTTGCTGTGCTTGAACACCTACAAAACCAACAAAAACCATTACTAAACCATAAAAATACCTTTTTTTCATTTTTTGATTTTATTTAAAAAAGGAAGAAGAAAAACAAACCTCTTCCTTTTTCTTATTATTTGTTAATATATAAATAACCTGCACGGTGTTTTTGAACACCTTGAGCGTTTTTGTATTTCAATACATACCAATAGGTACCTACTGGTAATTCTGCTGATTGCTGGATTGTAACACGTCCTTCTGAAATTCCTCTGAAGTATTTACCGTTTTGACCATAACCATCTACTCCATAAACTTGAACGCCCCAACGATTGAATATTTCTAATGAATTCTCTGGATATAATTCAATGTTTCTTATCACAAACACATCATTGTCTCCATCTCCATTTGGTGTTACTAAGTTAAATATCTCTAAATCATCTGTTGATGTTGTATGATTGTTTACCTCTAAATAATCTGGAATACCATTTCCATTTGGATCAAATGGAGTGTTTGGATTTGGTCCAATCTCTTGGCCATTGGTTAATCCATCACCATCACAGTCACCATCTAAAAACGCTTGGCTTAGTGGCAAAGTAGAATGAGCCATATTGGCATCACAACCGTCTGTAGGGTCTGTTCCATCAATGATTTCTTGGCCATTTGTTACGCCATCACCATCACAATCTGCATTATTCCAAGCAGTAGATTGAGGTAAAGTAATACTTCCTACTTCAAAATCACACTGATTATTTGGATCTGTGCCGTCTGCAACCTCAGTACCATCAATTACACCATCTCCATCTGTGTCTGGATTCAATGGGTTTGTACCTGCTGTTTGTTCTTGTGAATTGGTTAATCCGTCATTGTCACAATCTAATGAACCCCATGCTGAACTTGGTGTTACTGTTTGATGTGCTAATACAAATTGACATGGGTTAAGCGGACCTGTGCCGTCTGCAACCTCAGTACCATCAATTACACCATCTCCATCCGTATCTGGATTCAATGGGTTTGTACCTGCTGTTTGTTCTTGTGAATTGGTTAATCCGT
>NZ_CALFIG010000056.1 GCF_937876455.1 uncultured Flavobacterium sp. | reverse complement strand
TTCATTAAATTCACACATTCCAGTTTCAAAAGCAAAAGCATCATGTACATCTAAAGGGTAATCACGGCGGTGTTCCATTAATTGTTCGCCTTCTAATCTTGATCTTTCTCTTAATATTTTTGTTTTGGCTCCCTCAGTTATAAGATTTCCGTCATTACCCATAACAGGTTCTAATGGATCATCTTCTATACTTTTACCAAACTTGCTAATACAACCAGCATAACATTTTGAGGCTGGCATGAAAAATTGAACTATTCGTGTAGGCGTACTTGTTCCGTATGGCTCTCCCGTATTGGGATCAATTTCATATTGGTTTGAATTTTTAAATAATTTTTTATACGTTTCGCCGCCTTCCTTTTTTTGTCCTACTGTAGTAGGCAAATATGCAAAACCAACTTTATTAACGCCGACTACTAATGTTTTACTTAATCTTGACCAATAAGAATTAATATCTACCTTAACACCTCTTTTTGCACTTTCATCAGGGCAATTATAACTTTGTCTACCTCCATCATAGCTATTAATAGCATTGGATTTATAATCAACATAGCTATTTAGTCCTTCCCTTTTAATGGCTAAAATCCCTTTACGTTTTTTTTCTACTGGTTTTACAAAGCGCACAAAATTTTCTGAATCACTATCAAAATCAGCTTGGAAACAAGGCAGCATTGCTTTGAATCCAAACATAAACATCAATTGAAAATTATCTTGTGCAATTTTATCATTGTAAGATGTTGTACCGCATAATTTATGCTCTTGCCTACCAGCAATAAACCACATAAAAAACATGGCAGCAGATGTGGCTCCCTGACGGCGACCTTTCAACCTCGTTGCACCCAAACAATTTGTTTGTAATCTTAGATATTCATGGAATATAAAAAATAACCGATCATCTTCCCTGTACTCCGGTTTTTCTCCATGTTCAAGTGTCCAAAAATTAATGTAACACCAGTAAGCACCGGGAAGAAAAGTTAATTCTCCTTCAATCATTACATAACAGCCATTATCAAACAACCAGTTTTGTTTATCTACCCATTGTTTTTGTAAAGCTGTATATTGATATTCTTTATTAGCAATATCAACTAACTGATCGTCTGTAAAAGGATGTACTACAGGTTTAAAATATTGCTCATCTATTGGAAGGTCTTTATATAAAACTTCTTCATCAGGTAACAAATCCCGATGTTTACACAATATCCCTTGTATTAAAACTTCAGCCATTAA
>NZ_CALFIG010000055.1 GCF_937876455.1 uncultured Flavobacterium sp. | reverse complement strand
GAGAACTAAATTGAGAACTTTTATCTTTCAATTCAACAACAATTGAAGTATTTTGACCGGCTACCGGGTCATCATCTGGGGCAATATGAAGAACTCCCCCAATATTTCCATCTACCTCTAATACATGCGCGGATACTATTTTTGGGAAAAGAAGTAATCCAAATAGAAACAGAAGAATAATAGTTTTTTTAAAAAAATTCAGTCACAAAATGAAAAAAGAAAAATTGACAAATATGTTGTTTTTTCTAGCCAACCCTATTTAAATATATTGAATATAGAAAATGATAAAGTGATTTATGAAACTGATTTTAAGCAATTTAAAAATGACATAACAAAGAAAATTGAAGTTGTTTTTGATGTTTCTTCGTATGATTTTAAATCAATTATTCATTTTATGGAGACAAATAACTTTAAGAATATTAGTTTTAAAAATTATTTTTCAGGATCTAATTATATGATTGGAAGTTTAAATTCCAACGACAAGGGAGAAGTAAATAAAATAAATTATCATATTCTTAAAAAAAATGATAATAATTAGTATTTTTGCAATCAAATTTAAAGAACACAACGTTACGTTAAAAATATGGCAAAATTTGAATTGAAACTTCCAAAAATGGGAGAAAGTGTTGCAGAAGCAACCATTACAAATTGGTTAAAAAAAGTGGGCGAAACTATTGAAATGGATGAAGCAGTATTAGAAATTGCTACAGATAAAGTGGATAGTGAAGTGCCATCAGAAGTAGCTGGAACACTTGTCGAGATTTTATTCAATGTGGATGATGTTGTTCAAGTAGGACAAACTATTGCTATTATAGAAACGGAGGGAGTTGCTGTTGCTGCAACTGCAGAAGTTAAACCAGAAGCTCCAGTTGCTATTGATGAAGTTGTGAAAACAGTGAATCCCGAAGCTTCGGGAGCAATTGAAACTGTAAGTTCAGCAGATTTTTCAGGTTCAGACAAATTCTTTTCGCCTTTAGTTAAAAACATAGCTAGACAAGAAGGAATTTCTTTAGCGGAATTAGAATCTATCGCTGGTTCTGGTAAAGATGGACGCGTAAACAAAGAAGATTTATTAAATTATATTAAAAATAGAGGAAGTCAAACTGGTGTTCAGCCTGTATTGGACACAAAAACAATTTCAAACTTGAAACCTGAAACTTCCACAATTCCAATGTCTTTGAATGGCGGTGACGAGATTGTAGAAATGGACAGAATGCGTAAGTTGATTTCGGGTTATATGGTGGCTTCTATACAAACTTCAGCTCACGTTCAGTCGTTCATTGAAGTTGATGTTACTAATATTGTAAAATGGAGAGATAAAGTTAAAAACGCTTTCGAAAAGAGAGAAGGCGAGAAGTTAACTTTTACGCCAATTTTCATGGAAGCAGTTGCTAAAGCGTTAAAAGATTTTCCAGGAATGAATATTTCTGTTGATGGTGAGTTTATCATTAAGCGTAAAAATATTAATTTAGGAATGGCAGCAGCATTACCAAACGGAAATTTAATTGTTCCTGTAATTAAAAATGCAGATCAGTTAAATTTAGTAGGAATGGCTAAAGCCGTAAATGATTTAGGAAATCGTGCAAAAGCAGGAAAACTAAAACCAGACGATACACAAGGCGGAACTTATACAGTAACGAATGTGGGGACTTTTGGCTCTGTATTTGGTACACCAATTATCAATCAACCCCAAGTAGGTATTTTAGCTTTAGGTGCTATCAGAAAAGTACCAGCGGTTATTGAAACTCCCGAAGGTGATTTTATCGGAATTCGTCAAAAAATGTTTTTATCGCATTCTTATGATCATCGCGTTGTTGATGGAGCTTTAGGTGGTAGTTTTGTTAAACGTGTAGCCGAATATTTAGAAGCTTTTGATGTGAATAGAGATTTTTAAGTTTTGTCTTTCTGAACTTGTTTAACTTCGTTGAATCTTCAATTTCAGAATCTAAATATTATTTAAACCCGATAGTTTTTGTAAGCTATTGGGTTTTCTTATATTTGTCACTTATAAACTCATTATGGAATTAAAATTAAATCGTCCAATTTGTTTTTTTGATTTAGAAACAACAGGAATTGATGTAGGTAAAGACCGAATTGTAGAAATTGCTATTTTCAAGGTGTATCCAAACGGAACTAAAGAAAGTAAGACATGGTTAGTAAATCCTACGATACCTATTCCCGCACAAGCTACAGCTGTACACGGAATTTCTAATGAAAAAGTAGCAAATGAACCAACTTTTGCAGTGCTAGCTTCCCAAATATACAATATGATTAAAGATTCAGATTTGGCTGGTTTTAATTCTGATCGTTTTGATATTCCGCTTTTAGCCGAAGAATTATTAAGAGCGGGGGTAGATTTTGATATGAAAAATAGAGTATCTGTTGATGTGCAGACTATCTTTCATAAAATGGAAGAACGTACATTAAGTGCAGCATATAAATTTTATTGTGGACAAACATTAGAAAATGCACATAGTGCCGAAGCGGATACCATGGCCACTTATGAAATTTTGAAAGCACAGTTGGATCGTTATACAGATTTACAAAATGACATGAAATCACTTGCTGCGTTTACAACAAGGAAAAAATCGATTGATTTTGCAGGATTTATAGCCATAAATGATAAAGGACAAGAGTATTTTACGTTTGGTAAGTATAAAAATGTATTAGTTGATGAGGTTTTTGATAAAGACCCAGGCTATTATGGATGGATACAAAATGCAGATTTTCCTTTGTATACCAAAAAAGTTTTAACGGCACTTAAATTAAAAAAATTAAATACTAAATAAGTAAATAGGTTATTGGTAATAGGTAATTGGTTTGCCTATCACCCATTACCCATAACCCATAACCCAAGACACATGAAAATAATCTGCATTGGTCGCAATTACGTAGACCATATTTCGGAACTGAATAATGAAAAACCAACTGAACCTGTCATTTTTTTAAAGCCTGATACGGCTATTTTACCCAAACAAACGCCATTTGTTATACCGGCATTTAGTAATGATGTGCATCATGAAGTAGAGATTTTGGTAAAAATAGCTAAAGTAGGTAAATATATTGATGCAAAATTTGCACATAAATATTATGAAGAAATCGGTTTAGGAATTGATTTTACAGCACGTGATGTGCAAACTAACTTAAAAGAAAAAGGTTTGCCTTGGGAAAAAGCTAAAGCATTTGACCATTCAGCGATTATTGGTGACTTTTTACCGAAAAAAGAGTTACCTTCTTTAGAAAATATTAATTTTGAATTGAGAAATAACAAACAAATTGTCCAAGAGGGAAATAGTTCTTTAATGTTGTGGAAAATAGATGAATTAATTGCCTATGTTTCACAATATTTTACTTTAAAAAAAGGAGATATTATTTTTACGGGTACCCCAAAAGGTGTTGCGAAAGTTCAAGAAAATGATGTATTAGAAGGATTTTTAGAGGGCAAGCAAGTATTTAAAATTCAAGTGAAGTAATATGGCCTTACAGTATAATCTTTCAAAGGTGTATGAAATATCAGAAAATGATAAAGAATTTGCATTACAAATATTGTCATTGTTTTTGCAAGAAGTTCCTGTTGAAATCAAGATAATAAAAGAAGCTATTGAAGACAAGCAATATGATAAATGTTATGCCGCTGCTCATAAAATCAAACCTACTCTAGACTTATTAGGCATGGATTTGGCTTATGAAGATAATTTACTAATTATGAATTGGACCAAAGAAGCGGGTAAAAGAAAAGAAATAAAAGATGTTTATAAATCTTTAAAAGAAAAGATTGATGCTGCTGTTTTAGAAATAAAAAAAGATTTTAAATTATAATTTAATAGATAAAAATGATTGAAATAAAACATGGTTAACGGCCATGTTTTTTATTTTTACAAAAATATGCCATATGAAATCGCCATTAACAAAAAGTTTGAGCAAGCAAGCACATATAAATAAAAAGGCGATAACATATATGACCTCTTACAAATAAAATTTTATATATATGAAAGCTAGCATAATAACAATAGGAGACGAAATATTAATAGGTCAAATTGTAGATACAAATTCGGCTTATATTGCTAAATCGCTAGATAAGATAGGAATTGCAACACATGAAATGGTATCTATTTCTGATGAGAAAGATCATATTTTGCAAACGTTATATGGGCTACAAAATAAAGTCGATGTTGTTATAATTACTGGAGGCTTAGGTCCAACCAAAGATGATATTACAAAAAAAACATTTTGTGATTATTTTGATGATGTTTTAGTTGAAAATGATGCTGTTCTAGTACATGTCAAAGATATGATAGAGCGAATTTTTAACAGACCATTGACGCAATTAAATAAAGATCAAGCCCTTGTTCCATCAAAGTGTAAGGTGCTTTTTAATGCGGTTGGAACTGCTCCTGGTATGCTAATGGAATACGATCAAACTGTTTTTATTTCTTTGCCTGGTGTTCCTTATGAAATGAAATATTTGATGGAAAATGAAGTGATTCCCTACTTAGTAAATAAGTTCAAAAGGCCATTTATTGTGCATCAAACGATTATGACTTATGGAAGAGGAGAAAGTTTGTTAGCAGAACAAATAGAAACTTGGGAAACCAATTTGCCAACGTTTATTAAATTAGCTTATTTGCCTAGTCCTGGTAGGGTAAGATTACGATTGACAGCAAGAGGAAATGATGAGTTGGAATTAAAAGAAGCCATACAAAAAGAAATTAAAAAATTAGATGTTTTAATAGGAGATTGTATTGTAGGGTATGATGAAACGGAGTCTATAGAAGTTGTAGTTGGTAAAAAGTTAAAAGAATTTGGACAGTCTATTGCAACAGCAGAAAGTTGTACTGGAGGAAAAATAGCCCAACAATTGACGGCAGTAGCTGGTGCTTCGGCTTATTTTAAAGGTGCTATAGTAGCGTATGAAACCAAAATGAAAGAACAATTACTACAAGTAAATCATAAGACTATTACAGATTTTTCAGTAGTTAGTGCAGAAGTAGCTTCAGAAATGGCTGTAAATTGTAAAAAAATTATGCAATCTGATTATGCTATAGCTACAACAGGAAATGCAGGGCCGCTACAAGGCGATTCTAAAGCAAAAATTGGAACAGTATTCATAGCGATTGCCACACCTAGTAAAGTTTTTGTGCAGGAATTTGATTTTGGTCAACCCCGCGAAAAGGTTATAGATAGGGCGGTTAGCAAAGCTTTGGAAATGCTTTATAAAGAAATTTCTAAAAACTAGTAAAAAATAGTTGTATAGTATTATAAAAATTTGTTTCTTTGCACCCTGATTTTGAATAACGATAAAAAGTTTTGTAATAATGTCAAGAGTTTGTGAACTTACAGGTAAAAGAGCGATGGTTGGGAACAACGTATCGCATGCTATGAATAAAACAAAGAGAAAATTCTCTGTTAATTTAGTAAAAAAACGTTTTTACATAGCTGAAGAAGATAGATGGATAACATTGAAAATTTCTACAGCTGCATTAAAAACAATTAACAAAAATGGTATTGCTGCGGTTTTGAAACAAGCTAAAGCAAACGGATTTGTAAAATAATCTGTTAATCATTAAAAAATAATCAAGATGGCAAAGAAAGGTAATAGAATTCAAGTTATTTTAGAGTGTACAGAGCATAAAGAATCTGGTATGCCAGGAACTTCTCGTTATATCACTACTAAAAACAAAAAAAATACACCAGATAGAATGGAAATTAAAAAATTCAATCCTATCTTAAAAAGAGTAACTGTTCACAAAGAAATTAAATAATTATTAGTCATGGCAAAGAAAACCGTAGCAACTTTACAGACATCTTCTAAAAGATTAACAAAAGCTATTAAAATGGTTAAGTCTCCAAAGTCTGGTGCTTATACGTTTGTTGAAGCAGTTATGAATCCAGAAGAAGTTGATGAGTTCTTAAAAAAGAAATAATCTTAAAATAAAGATATTTAAAAAGCTATTTTCTCATGAAAATAGCTTTTTTTATTTATTTTTGTTTTTCATAATAAAGCAGAGAAAAAAATATGAATTTTTTTAAAAAAATATTTTCATCTGAAAAAAAAGAAACCTTAGATAAAGGATTGGAAATTACTAAAACCACTTTCTTTTCTAAATTAACTAAGGCGGTAGCTGGAAAATCTAAAGTTGATGATGAAGTTTTAGATAATCTAGAAGAGGTGCTTATTTCTTCAGATGTAGGTGTAGCTACTACATTAAAAATCATCGAAAGAATTGAAAAGCGAGTGGCTCAAGATAAATATTTGGGTACAGAAGAACTAAATGAAATACTAAGAGAAGAGATTGCTTCTTTATTAGCAGAAACTAATACTGGAAATGACTCTGAATTTATTGTGCCATCAACTACTAAACCTTATGTGATTATGGTTGTAGGTGTAAATGGAGTGGGTAAGACCACCACGATTGGTAAATTAGCGCATCAATTTAAAAATGCAGGTTATAAGGTAGTATTAGGTGCCGCTGATACATTTAGAGCCGCTGCTATAGACCAATTGCAAATTTGGGCAGATAGAGTAGGTGTGCCTATTGTAAAACAACAAATGGGTAGTGATCCTGCATCTGTTGCTTTTGATACATTACAATCAGCTGTTTCTCAAAATGCTGATGTAGTTATTATTGATACGGCAGGCAGGTTGCATAATAAATTAGGTTTAATGAATGAATTGTCTAAAGTAAAACGAGTAATGCAAAAAGTTGTGGAAGACGCACCGCATGACGTATTATTAGTTCTTGATGGTTCAACAGGTCAAAATGCATTTGAGCAAGCAAAACAATTTACAGCTGCTACAGAAGTGACTAGTTTGGCAGTGACCAAGTTAGACGGAACAGCAAAAGGAGGAGTAGTAATTGGTATTTCAGATCAATTTCAGGTTCCAGTAAAATATATTGGAGTAGGAGAAGGGATAAAAGATTTACAAGTATTTAATAAATTTGAATTTGTTGATTCATTTTTTAACTAACCATATAATAGTATTATACAATGAATTTTTTTAAAAATATGACTAACTCAAAACTGTTATTAATAGGAATTATAGCTGCTTTATTAGCTTTTCCTTTTGATTTGGATTTTTTGAGATTTATGAAAAGTGAAAATATCTTTTTAGGTTTACGTTTAATTTCTTTTGTATTAATTTACTACGTAATTATTAAAGTAATTGAAAACAAAATTAAACCAAAGGCAAAAAAATAAGTTTAATTTTACATATAAAAAAACCAGATGAATCATCTGGTTTTTTTTGTTCTATTTAATAGCTCTTTTTTACTTGGCTATATTTACTACACGCGTTTCTCTAATCACTGTAACTTTAACTTGACCTGGATAAGTCATTTCAGTTTGAATTTTGTGTGAAATATCAAAAGAAAGACTCGCTGCCATCTCATCACTTACTTTTTCACTTTCTACAAGGACACGTAGTTCTCTACCAGCTTGAATAGCATACGCATTTTTCACTCCTTGGAATCCATAAGCAATTTCTTCTAAGTCTTTTAAACGTTGTATGTAAGAGTCTAAGACTTGTCTTCTTGCACCTGGTCTTGCTCCAGAGATGGCATCACAAACTTGAATAATAGGAGAAATTAAATATTTCATCTCAATTTCGTCATGGTGAGCTCCTATAGCATTACATACTTCTTCTTTTTCACCGTATTTCTCTGCCCATTGCATCCCTAAAATAGCGTGTGGTAATTCACTTTCTGTTTCAGGCACTTTACCAATATCGTGTAATAAACCTGCTCTCTTTGCAAGTTTTACATTTAAGCCTAGTTCAGCAGCCATTAAACCACAAAGTTTAGCCACTTCTCTTGAGTGTTGAAGTAAGTTTTGACCATAAGAAGAACGGTACTTCATTCTACCTACTATTTTGATTAATTCAGGGTGTAATCCGTGAATTCCTAAATCAATAACTGTTCGTTTACCTACTTCTATTATTTCTTCTTCTATTTGTTTTTGTGTTTTAGCAACAACTTCTTCAATTCGCGCTGGGTGAATACGTCCATCGGTTACTAATTTATGAAGTGCTAAACGAGCAATTTCTCTTCTAACTGGATCAAAACAAGAAAGGATAATAGCTTCAGGAGTATCATCAACAATAATTTCTACACCTGTGGCTGCTTCTAAAGCTCTAATGTTTCTACCTTCTCTACCAATAATTCTTCCTTTTACATCGTCAGATTCTATATTGAAAACAGAAACACAATTTTCAATTGCCTCTTCTGTACCTACACGCTGAATCGTATTAATGATAATTTTTTTAGCTTCTTGTTGTGCTGTAAGTTTGGCTTCTTCAATAGTTTCTTGAATATGAGCCATTGCTTCTGTTTTAGCTTCCGCTTTTAAGCTTTCAATAAGTTGATTTTTTGCATCTTCAGCCGATAAACCAGAGATAGTCTCTAATTGCTCTACTTGACTTTTATGTAATTTTTCAACTTCTTGTGTTTTTTTCTCGTAGAATTCAACTTTAGTATTGTATTCTTCAATTTTTTCTTCTAAATCGTCATTGACTTTTTTAGTTTTTGCCAATTCATTGGAAATTTGAGACTCTTTGTCTCTTGTTCTCTTTTCTGCTTCTGCAATACGTTTGTCTTTAGCTAAAATCTCTTTTTCATGTTCAGATTTCAGTTCTAAAAATTTTTCTTTTGCCTGAAGCAATTTGTCCTTTTTAATTGTTTCTGCCTCTGTTTTGGCATCTTTTAATATAGAAGCGGCCTCTTTTTTTGCATTTTTTATTAAATTTGAGACATTGCTTTTTTCTAAAAATTTAGCAACTCCAAATCCACCTGCAATTCCGGCGACGATACATAAAATAATTGTTAGTGTCATAATTTAATTGTTATATATAAAAAAAGCCTACATTAGGAGTTTGAATAAACTCGTAAAAACAGGATTTGAGCTAGCGCATTGTTCAAGGATTTCCGTAAGGGAACATGCTTTAGTAATGCAGATTTACTCACTTTAATAGTTAGTGTTGAGTTTATCAAAATTATACTAATGTAGGCAGTATCTTT